>JBDLIK010000027.1:0-13665 GCA_039714895.1 Myxococcota bacterium
CGCGCTGCGCCTCCGTCCAAGGCCAGGGAAGCCAGGGCCAGGGTGCGCACGTCTCCGAGGAACCCCCGGGCCCGGAAGCTTCCCTCGATTCTCTCGCGAAGCGCGCGGCTCGGCTGGCCGTGGACGTCGAGACAGAGGCTGGCCCAGGAGAGCGCCAGCCCCGAGGTCGTCTTTTCGAGGAGATGGCGCAGCGCTCCGAGACTCAGCCGATGTGCCTCCTCGCCGGCGCGGTCCTGCAGGGCCAGCAACGCGATGGCGGTGACGTCCGGGTAGGGCTCGAGGGCCTCATCGAACACCACCGAGTTGCCGTAGTTCCACCCGCCGCCGGTGCACATCCGGTCGTAGACCAGCCGCTCGCCCTCTTCGATGCGGGCCTCGGCACGCCGGGGCAGCTCGGGCCGGAGCGCCTTCAGGGCAAGCAGTGCACAGGCCGTGGGCTCGACCCAGCTCGAAGCTCCCGCCACCCAGGGCCAACCCTGCAGGCCCGGGTCCTGGTCGAGGATCCGGTCGTCGGAGCGCAGCCACTGGATCAGCCGGGCCCTCCAGCCCGGGGCGCGGCCCACCTGGGCGGTCAGCCAGCGGGCTCCCTGCCCCACGCCATCGTCCACGGGGGAGAGCTTCGCGAGCGCGAGCACCGCCAGCGAGCTCGACCACGAGCGGTCGTCGAGGTCGCTTCCCACGGGCCAGCTTCCGTCCTCCGCCTGGGCCTCGTTCAGCCAGCGCAGGGTGCCGGCCAGCGCCGTGTGGCCATCGGGATCGTCGGCCAGGGCCAGGGCCGCCAGGGCGGTGGTCTCCGTGCGGCTCGGGGTCCCGGCCCGTGCTCCGAGCCCGCCGTCGGATCCCTGACTGCCCCGGAGCGTCTCGCGGATCTGGGCGAGGGTGCTCACTACCACATTTCCGCGAAGCCCAGGCCCAGTCGGCTCCAACGCACGCGGCTCTGCTCGGCGTCGAAGGACCAGACCACGCGCACCACCCGCCCTCGTACCTGATCGAGGGACAGGGGACCGAACTCGCGACTGTCGCGGGAGAGAACGCGGCTGTCCCCCAGCACGAACACGTGGCCCTCGGGGACCTCGACCGGCGGGAAGGGCACGAGCTCGCCGGGGGAGCCCAGCATCACCCGATACTCGGTGCTGCCCAGCCTCTCCGTGCGCAGGCGCTGCCAGTAATCCCCGGCTGGAAGCGTGCGGGCCACGCCGTCCACCAGGAGACCGTCGGCAGCCAGCGCCACCTGGCTCTCCGCGAGCGCCACCACCCGCTTGGCGTAGGTGACGCCCGGATCGCGCGGGTGGTCGAAGACGACGATGTCCCCGGGAGCGAGGTTCTCCCGGGTGCTGGGCCGCGCGTCGACCAGGAAGAAATCGCCGGCCAGCAGGGTCGGGGCCATCGACACCGTGGGAGTCTGGAAGATCTGCACGCGATGGGCGCGGATCCAGCTGAGCTCGGTGTGCAGAACGCAGATCGCGAGCGGTACGAAGAGCCCGTGGAGAGCCACCACGCGCACCACCCGGGTCCGCGGCCAAGGCCGTACGAAGGCGAGTCGCGCCGCGTCCAGAGGGAGCACGAGAGCGGCGACGACGCAGAGGGCGAGAACTCCCAGCGCCTCCAGGGGCCCACGAGCCCAGGCCACCCACATCCACACGATGCCGGGAATCACGACCGCCACGTTGAGCACCGCGAACAGCAGGCCGCGCTTCACGGCCCCCACGTAGAGATGCCCCCAGCCGGGACAGAGCAGGGAGAGCGCCATCGCGAGCCCCACCCGGCGGCTGAGGGGAAGGGGGCGGTGGAGGGGTGAGTCCGCGGCGAGCGCCATACCGCTTCCTTCGGCTGCTGCAGTCGGGTTCGTTAGCCGGCACCCGGGGCCCCGGCGCGGTGGGTCGGACCCCCCTTTCCGGGTTCGTGCGCCGGGCATGGGCGAGCCGCTTGACCGCTCTGCCTGCCCGGGGTACCACTCGACCGCCCCCCAACCCCCTCGGATTCAAGCAGCTTCCAACGCACGCGCCGCGTGAAGGCCATGAGCGACACCACCCGCCGCGACTTCATTCGCGCTCGCATCGCCGAGGACCGGAAGGCCGGACGCTACGGCGGACGCGTGGTGACCCGCTTCCCTCCCGAGCCCAACGGCTACCTCCACGTCGGCCACACCAAGGCAATCTCCCTGAACTTCGGGGTGGCGGAGGAGTTCGGGGGGGTCTGTCACCTGCGCTTCGACGACACCAACCCGGTGCCTGAGGACCCCGAGTTCGTGGCCGGCATGCAGGAGGACATCCGCTGGCTGGGCTTCGACTGGGGTCCCCACCTCTACCACGCCTCGGACTACTTCGAGCAGCTCTATGCCTGGGCGGAGGAGCTGGTCCGCAAGGGACTCGCCTACGTCTGCGATCTCGCGCCTGCGGAGCTCTCGGCCTACCGCGGGGTGTGGAACGAGCCCGGGCGCGAGAGCCCCTACCGGGATCGTCCCGCCGACGAGAGCCTGGATCTGTTCCATCGCATGAGGGAGGGACAGTTCGAGCCGGGCGCACGCACCCTGCGCGCCCGCATCGACATGGCTTCCTCCAACATGAACCTGCGCGACCCGGTGCTCTACCGCATCCAGCGGACTCCCCACCACCAGACCGGGACGAGCTGGCCCATCTATCCGACCTACGACTTCGCGCACCCGCTCTCGGATTCCATCGAAGGCATCACTCACTCGCTGTGCACCCTGGAGTTCGAGGACCACCGCCCCCTCTACGACTGGCTCTGCGAGGCCCTCGGGATCCACCATCCCCAGCAGATCGAGTACGCGCGCCTCAACGTGAGCCATACCCTGCTCAGCAAGCGCAAACTCGCCCAGCTGGTCGAGGAGGGGATCGTGAGCGGTTGGGACGACCCGCGCATGCCGACCCTGCGCGGCCTGCGCCGCCGTGGCTACACCCCCGAGTCGCTCCGGGACCTCTGCGAGCGGGTGAGCGTCGCCAAGCGGGACGGTGCGGTGGAGGTTGCGCTCCTCGAGCACTGCCTGCGCGAGGATCTCAACCGCAGGGCTCCCCGGGCCATGGCCGTGCTGCGCCCGTTGCGGGTGGTGATCGAGAACTACCCCGAGGATGCGGAGGAGGAGCTCGAGGCCGTCAACAACCCGGAGGATGCCTCCATGGGGACCCGTCGAATCCCCTTCTCTCGGGTCCTCTACGTGGAGCGCGACGACTTCCTGGAGGATCCACCGAAGAAGTTCTTCCGCCTGGCGCCCGGGCGCGAGGTGCGCCTCCGCTACGCCTATCTCGTCACCTGCACGGGCGTGGTGAAGGACCCCGACACGGGCGAGGTGACGGAGCTGCGCTGCCGCTACGACCCCGCCACCCGCGGGGGGAACGCACCGGACGGCCGCAAGGTCCGGGGCACGCTGCACTGGGTCTCCGCCGGCCACAGCGTCTCCGCCGAGGTGCGTCTGTACGGGAATCTCTTCCGCACCGAAGCCCCTGGCACGAAGGGGGGCGACTTCCGCGAGGAGCTCGACCCCGACTCGCTCTCGGTCCTCGAGGACTGCCAGCTGGAGCCGGGCCTGGCCCAGGCGACAGCCGGGAGCCGCTTCCAGTTCGAGCGCCAGGGCTACTTCTGCATGGATCCGGACTCCACGCCGCAGCGTCCCGTCTTCAATCGGGCGGTTCCGCTGCGCGACACCTGGGCGAAGACGGCCCGCAAGATCGCCGCCGCCTGAGTGAAAGCTCTGAGAAGGGCGTGCCTCGCGAGGACCTCGATCGAGGCCGCTTCCGCTCGGGCTCGGTGCCGGGGTATGCTGGGGACTGAGGATCCCCTCTCGAGACGAGGAGCATCGCCATGGTCAAGAACCCGCCCGACGGAATGCCCCGCTTGATCCCCTTCCTCTTCTACGACGACCTGGCCGCGGCCCTGGACTGGCTCGCCAAGGCCTTCGGCTTCGAGCCCCGCATGTCCATGCCGGGTCCCGATGGGAAGATCATGCACGCCGAGATGCAGCTACGCGACGCCGTCATCATGATGGGCCCGGCGAGCGACGAGCGGCAGGCGCGGAGTCCCAGCAGGCTGCCCGCCGTGAATCAGAGCCTGTACATCTACGTGGACGACGTGGATGCCCACTTCCAGCAGGCCAAGGCCGCCGGCGCTCGCATCATGTCCGAGCCCGAGGACATGTTCTGGGGCGACCGCATGTACTACGCCCAGGACTCCGAGGGTCACCACTGGAACTTCGCCCAGCACGTGAAGCAGGTGGCTCCGGAGGACATGAAGCCCCCGGGCGCGTGAACGAGGTCAAGAGCCGGCTCCCCGGTGCCGATTCAGGAAGACGCGGCCTGGCGGATCCACCCAGCGGCCGAGGAGGCCAGCCGCAGGATGGAGAGGCGACGGGGCCAGCGCATCAAGCGTCGACTTCCCTGTGAGTTCCTCTACGGCGGGCACCGGCATCGGGGCATCGTCGTGGATCTGTCTCCGGGCGGTCTTTTCCTCCAGACGGACATCGCAGTCGACCCGGGCTCCGAGCTGGAGGTCCATCTGTCCGGGTCCCGGTTCCCGGAGATCGAGCTGCGCGCGGTGGTGGCCCGCCGGCGCTTCACACCCGCCGTCCTGGCCACGATGATCCGCCGTGGCGTAGGCCTGCGCATCCTGGAAGCCCCGCTCGCCTACTACGAGGCGCTCGAGACCGTACCCGTCGAGGGGGTGGAGGAGGCTGCGGCGGTTCCCATCGAGATCGTGGTGTCCGCTGCCGCGCCCCCCCCGGAAACGTCTCCAGCGGTGATCGCCCCGACCCCGGCCCAGGCCCTCGCTGGCCCGCCCGCTCAGGAACCGCCCGAGGCGTTGGAGGAGTCGGAGACCCAGGTCGAGGAGGTCGCGCCGGCCGCGCAGGAGGCGGGCAGCTGGCGCTTCGAGCCGGTGCTCCCCTCGGACGCCCTCGTCATCGACGCGGGCGAGCTCGACGACGTGTACGAGCTGCTGGTGGAGCTCGGCGCCAATCCGGTCCTGGAGCGCGAGAGGGAGTCGGCGCTCTTCCGCGGCTGGACCGAGCCGCCGCGTCTGCTGGTCGCCAGCGCCCGCCGCGCGCTACAGCTGCGAGTCCCCAGCCAGGCCGCTGCGGAGGGTGTGGTCACCGTCGCAGTGGCCGAGGCCGACTCGCACACCCTGTGCAGCATGCTGAGACGCCAGGGATTCCACTACGTGGTCCGACGTCCGGTGCACCCGGAGGCGCTGCGCCTGGTGCTGATGAGATCCCTCCACCGGGAGGGCGAGCGCCGCGCCGCCAGTCGCATGCCCTTTGGATCGGAGAGCTCCTGGCGTTCGAGATGGGGCCGCCACTCCGGGCTGTTGATCGACCTCTCCTCCGAGGGGTGTCGCGTCCTGGCGCGCGAGGGTGCGGAGCCGGGATCGCGGGTGAGGATCCGGATTCCCCGCGAGGTGGCGGACGGTCGCTCGCTGACCCTCGCGGGCCGGGTGGTGCGCTCCGAGCAGCGGCGGGGCTGCCCGCCGCCGACCCGCCACGCCTTCGCCCTGCACTTCGACGCGCTCTCCTCGCGAAGCCGCGAACGCCTCTCGCTCGTCCTCCAGGAACGCTCGGGTGGGCCCGTCAGTCTTCCCCGGGAGCGCCTGGCAGCCTCGGGTCCGAGGGTGCCCCCGCAGGTAGACTCCCCGACCGAGGCCCCGGCCGACCCCCCCGGTCAGGAGCCCAACCCGCTCCGAGCCGAGCGGCGTCGCCAGCCCCGCGGGCTGCTCGAGCGGGAGGTGGTGGTCCTCAGCGAGGTGGAGGAACGCGTCCAGCACGTCCTTTTCGGGCGTGACCTCTCCCTCGAAGGACTCCGCGTGGACCCGCATCCGCCGCTCGGCCCGGGGGAAACCCTTCGGCTCGCCATCTACGAACCCTCCGCCGGAGCCGTGATGCTCGAGGCGGAGGTGGTGCGGGATGATGGCGAGCGAGGCCTGGTCCTGCGCTTCACCGCGCTGCCGCCCCCGACCCAGGAGGCGGTCGCGCGCATGGTGTCGGCGTTGCCGTCGATGGACTGTGAGGGCCCGGAAGGTCCGCCCCCCAGCCCGGTCGTCATCGCCGAGATCGTGCTCTCCCAGCCCTAGCAGGCCCCGCCGCGGACCCTCAGGGACCGGTGGGTTGGGGGCTCAAGTTCCCGTCCTGGCGGTCGAAAGGTCAGGTCGATCCACGAGTCCATCCAGGGGGGGATCCATGAGCTCGAGCTTCGAGGAAGTGCGGGGGGTGCTGCACGAGCACTGCGACTCGCTGCTGGACCGTCAGAACGTGGTTGCCGTGGGCCTGGGGAGGAAGCGGACGGGCGGAGAAGCCTCCGATCAGCTCTCGGTGGTGTGCTCGGTGCGCCGGAAGCTGCCCCGGGCCAGTCTCTCGGTGCGCGACGCGGTCCCGGAGAGCCTCGCCGGCGTCCCCACGGACGTGATCGAGACCGGGGTCGTCCGAGCGCTCCAGTCTCCGGTGGATCGCCATCGCCCGGCTCCCGGTGGGGTGAGCGTCGGGCACCGGGCGATCACCGCAGGGACCCTCGGCTGCGTGGTCCGGCGCGGAGGCGAGCGCTTCATCCTGTCCAACAACCACGTGCTCGCCAACAGCAACGACGCCGCCGAGGGCGACGCCATCCTCCAGCCGGCCCCCCATGACGGCGGCCGCTTTCCGGAGGATCAGCTCGCGACCCTCCACGACTTCGTGCCCATCCGCTTTCCCGGCGAGGACATCGACTGTTCCGTGGCCGGCTTCGCGGCGGGCGCCTGGAACCGCCTCGCCGGGCTCCTCGGGCGGGAGACCCGCCTGCGCGCCGTGCAGGTCGGCTTCCCGGACAACCTCGTGGACGCCGCCATCGCCAGGCCGGTGGAGGATGGCGATCTCTCCGAAGACATCCTGGGGATCGGCAAGATCGAGAGCCTCGCCGAGGCCGAGCTGGGCATGGCTCTCCAGAAGAGCGGGCGCACCACGGGCTTCACCACCGGCCAGATCGAGCAGGTGGACGTGACCGTCGACGTCCAGTACGGGCCCGGGCGCATCGCGCGCTTCCGGGATCAGCTGCTGGCGGGCGCGATGAGCCAGGGCGGCGACAGCGGTTCGGCGGTGCTCGACGATCGCAAGCGCCTGGTGGGACTTCTCTTCGCCGGAAGCGACAACAGCACTATCCTCAATCGCATCCAGCACGTGTTTGCGGCGCTGGGACTCGGCCTGTGACGCGAGCCGGAATCCTCGCGTTTCCTGGCCCTGGTTTCGGCAGCGCCGGATGGGAGATCGTGACCGCCTCCATCGCGGACGTGAAAGCCCGGCACGAGAAGCGGCTGATGGCCGAGTCGGGGGTCGTCTCGGTCGGCATCGGCCAGGATGCCGAGGGCCGGCCGGTCATCGTGGTGGGGGTCGAGGGCGAGGCGGAGGCCGTGGCCCGACGCTTGCCGTCGGAGCTCGACGGCCATCCGCTCTGCGTTCGCTCGGTGGGTCAGATTCGCGCTCGCTAGAACCAACGCGCTGCTTCCGAGAAGGGCGCGCCCGCGGGTGTCGCTCTCCAGGAGGGGGAGGAACCCGTGAAGATCGTGAGACACCGCCTGCACAACGACGATGACAGCGAGATCCCGTTTCGCGAGAGCCCCAACCAGAGCGCCGGCATCGAGCCCGAGTTCGTGGTGATGCACTACACGGCCGGGGCGAGTGCCGAGAGCTCCATCGACTGGCTGACGAATCCCGCAGCCCGGGCTTCGGCGCATGTGGTGGTCTCCCGGACCGGCGCGATCACCCAGCTGGTGCCCATGAACCGCCGGGCCTGGCACGCCGGGCGCAGCCAATGGGGGAGCCGCGTGGGCCTGAACGGTTGGTCCTTCGGCATCGAGCTCGACAACTGCGGGCGCCTCGAGCGGCACCTGGACGGCTGGACCAGCGCCTGGGGGACCCGGGTGGAGGACGCCCAGGTGATGGAGGCCGCCCACAAGCACGGCGGGGGCGTGCACGGCTGGCACACCTTTCCCCCCGCCCAGCTCCACGCGGCGGCCGAGGTGGCGAACCTGCTGATTCGACACTATGGGCTGCGCGACGTCCTGGGCCACGACGACATCGCCCCGAGTCGCAAGACCGACCCGGGGCCTGCCTTCCCCATGGAGAGCTTCCGCGCCCGGGTGATCGGGCGCGGAGACGACACCGGTGAAGAGCGGGCCCAGACCACCACTGCGCTCAACATCCGCATGGGCCCGGGGACCAGCTTCCCGAAGCTCGAGGCCAGCCCGCTGCCCGCCGGCACGAAGGTGGAGGTCCTGGCCCGACAGGGTGCCTGGCGGCACGTGTTCGTCGTCGACCTGGTGGACGGCGAGATGGACGTGGAGGGCTGGGTGCATGGCAGCTACCTGGCCCCTGTCGGCTGACCGAATCCGTCCCCGCGGGGGAGCCCAGAATATCCCTAGGAGAGGCCCCGGAATCCCCCGGGCGGGGTCCGGGGGGGCAGGTCCGAGGCCGGACGAATTGTTCAAGCCGAGTCGGAAACTGGCCGATCTCATTGCCCATGTGGGGTGCGGACATCCTGGCTCTCTCGGGAATCGCGCTGGCCGTAGGCCTGATCGCGCTCGCATTCGTCCTCGGGCGTCGTTCGATGGAGGCCCAGACCCGCCGCCTCGAGCTCACCATCTCCCGCCTCGATCGTCGAGCCCAGGAGTTCCAACGGCGGGCGGAGGACCTGCACGAGCGCTGCGAGACCTCCGAAGACATGGTGCGCCGGCTCCAGCGCTCCATCGTCGAGATGCCGGAGATCGCCCAGCGCCTCTCGGCGACCCGCGATCTGCGCGAGATCCCCGAGCGTACCCTCGATCTCGTGCAGGAGATGTACGACCCCAGCTACTCCGTCTTCTACCGCGCCGGAAGCGATGGGCTGATCGCGGTGGCCAGCCGGGGCGAGAGTGAGTTCAGCGTCGGCCACCGCGTGAAGCTCGAGCAGGGCATCGTGGGCTGGGCCTGTGTGAAGCAGCTCGCGTTCACCGCCGAGGACGCAGAGCTCGAGAGCAACGTCGTCAAGGATCGCCACCTCGCCCACTCCATCCCCAAGGATGGTTTCTCGTTGTGTCTGCCCATCGTGAGCGGGCAGACCACCATCGGGGCGATCCTGATCGGCCCCTCGGAACGCAACCTCCCGCATCTGCGTGAGATCGGTCGCACCATCGCGATGATCACCTCCGTCTGCATCACGAGTGCCGTGGTTCTCAAGCAGCAGAAGATGCTGGCGAAGACCGACGGTCTCACCGGGCTGCTCAACAAGCGACACCTGCTCGGCCTCATCGGGGAGTTCCTCGCGGCGGAGGGAGGGCCCCGGGAAGTCTCGCTCTTCCTCTTCGACATCGACCACTTCAAGCACTACAACGACACCAACGGCCACCTGCCGGGAGACGAGCTCCTCAAGTCGCTCTCGGCCCTGCTCAAGGACCAGATCCGCGACGGCGACCTGGTGGGCCGCTACGGTGGCGAGGAGTTCCTGCTGGTGATGCCCGGCGCCGAGAAGGGAGTGGCCCTGCGCGCGGCGGACCGCCTGCGCGCCCACATCGCAGAGATCAACTTCCCTCACCGCGAGAGCCAGCCCTCGGGGCGGGTGACGGTCAGCGGCGGGGTCTCCACCTGGCCGCTGGACAGCGACAGCGTCGAGGGACTCATCCGCTGTGCGGACGAGGCCCTCTATCATGCCAAGCGCTCCGGGCGAGATCGCGTCTTCGCCTACTCGCCCGCCGAGCTCGTGACCGACGACGTGGATCCCCTCTCCGGCGTCCTCGACCTGACCGTGGAGGCCGAGGACAAGGAGGAGGCGCCCAGCTGAGGGCTCCAGCTGGACCCTCGAGGTCCCTCCACACCGGGTGAGCCGCCTCACCCGCAGGCACAGGCTGCCAGCCGATCCTCATACAGGGGTCGGGGACCGACGCCCCGGAGGGTGAGCCATCGGACGGCATCGTCACCGGAGTCGCACAGGAGCGCTCCTCGCCAGCTTCGGCTTCGGAGTGCTCCCGGTGGCGTGTGCGCTCGGCGGCGCTGCGTCCGGCCCCTCGGTCGACCGGGTGGCGCGGGGTGAGGCGCTCTTCTTCAACGAGACCTTCGACGGCAACGGCCGCACCTGCGGCAGCTGCCACCGGGCTGAGGTCAACTTCGGCATCGATCCGGCCTTCATCGCGACCCTGCCCGACGACGACCCGCTCTTCGTCGCCGAGTTCGACCCGAACCTGGCGGAGAATTTCGAGAAGCCCCGCCTGATGCGGGAGTTCGGACTGATCCTCGAGAATCTCGACGGCTTCGAAGACCTCGAGAACCGCTTCGTGCTCCGGGGCGTTCCCCACGTGCTGGCCCAGCGGACCTCCGTGGACAGTGCCCAGGGTCCGCGCACGGGCTGGTCCGGGGACGGCGCCCCGGGCGACGGCTCGTTGCGCTCCTTCTCGGTAGGCGCCGTGATCCAACACTTTCCCCGCACCCTCGACCGCGTGGCGGGGTTCGACTTCCGCCTGCCCACCGACGAAGAGCTCGATGCTCTCGAGGCCTTCATGCTCTCCCTCGGACGCCAGGAGGACTTGCAGCTTCCGCTTCCCCTGCGAGGGAGCGTGGCGGGCCGAGGGCAGGAGATCTTCCTGGACGACTCCCTGGGCAAGTGCAACATCTGTCATTCGAATGCTGGGGCGAATGCCGTGCTCGCCGGAGATCCCGTCGGCAACGCGAACTTCGACACCGGGGTGGAAAGCCTTCCGGACCAGCCGGCGGATGGAATCGGAGAGCCGGTGCCCCCGGACGATGGCCTCGGAACCCCGGGCGACGGCACCTTCAACACGCCGCCCCTGGTGGAGGCCGCGGACACGGGACCCTTCTTCCACAACAACAGCGTCACGACCCTCGAGGGCGCCGTGGCCTTCTACTCCGGCGATGCCTTCAATCAGTCGCCCTCGGGACAGCTGCTGGCCAGCCTCGACCCCGACGGCATCGGCATCCGCCTGGACGCCACCCAGACCGAGGCGGTGGCCGGATTCCTGCGGGTCCTGAACGCCCTCGAGAACATTCGCGAGGCGACGGCGCTGCTCGAGGAGAGCCGCGGAAAGCGCCTGCTGGAGCGGCGTCGGCTTCGGGGCCTGCTGGCCCGCGCCGCTCAGGAGACCGGGGATGGTGCCCGCGTGCTGCGCCAGGCGGGCCTCCACCCGCGGGCCGTGGCGAGCCTGGAGGCCGCCCGGAAGCTCTCGGAGCGGGCGGCCCGCGCCTTCTTCGGCCGCGATCGCTTCACCCGCGAGGCGATTCGCGAGCTCGAGCAGGCCCGCGCCGATCTGGTGGACGTCAACCGTCCGAGCGGGCTCCCAGGATGAGCCGAAGGAGGACCTCCATGTGTCGCATCGCCCCCGCTCTCAGCGTCGCGCTCATCCTCGCGGGTGCCGTGAGCGCCCCGGGCCAGCAGGCCACCGAGCGCTACATCCCCATCGGGCGCTCGCCGGGCCTGGCCGGCGATCTCGTCAGCCGGGGCCCCATCGAGCGGGTGGACGCTGAAGCCGGCACCCTCGAAGTCGCCGGCGGTCACGGCGTCATCCGGCTCTCCGAGCGCACGCGCATCTGGATCGACCGCAGCGCCCAGGGACTCACGAACCTCCGGGGCAGCCTCGCCGACCTGCGACCCGGCCTCACCGTGGAGATCAAAACCGTCGCCGCGGAGCAGCACGAGGCCGACTGGATCAAGATCCGAGGGGACTGAGGGTCAGCCTCTCGGGTACAGCACCAGCTGCGTGCAGCGGAACAGCGCCACCGTGCGTCCGCTCTCCTCGTGGCGCACGGTCGCATCCCACACCTGGGTCGTGCGCCCGCCGTGCTGCAGCGTCGCCTCGCAGCGCAGCTGGCCGTCGAGGGCGGTTCCCAGCAGGTTGGTCTTGAACTCGATGGTGGTGAAGCCCTGCGCTCCATCGGGAAGGTTTTCCTGGGTTCCCGCGGCGCAGGTGAGGTCCGCCAGCCCGATCACCAGGGTCGCCTGCATGTAGCCGTTGTAGGCGATGAACTGGGGCCGCACGGGCATCCTGGCCATCGCGTGGCCGGGACCTCGCTCGACCTCCTCGTAGCCCATGTACTCGAAGACGTAGGGCTCTCCGTTTTCGTGGGGCATGCTCCCCCCCAGGATCAGCTCTTCGCTCGCGCCTTCTTCGCCAGGGGCACGCCGTAGAGCCGGCTCAGCTTACTCCGGAACCTCGGTGAAGGCGCTGGCCAGCTGTTGGGTCACGTCCAGCGTCGTGACCGGGCGAGGGACCCCCTCGGTGGGAGGCTTGCCGCCCCCGGAGTGCTCGGAGAGGTCCACGTCGGGCGACTCGGCGCGCAGCGCAGCCACCGTGGCGCGCTCCCGCGGGCGGTGGGCGAAGGCGTCGAGCCGGAAGCTCCGCAGGGCGTTGCCGTGGGTCATCTGGTTCACCTCGTCGTCCGGGACGCCGCCCAGACTGCGGGCCAGGATCTCGGGCGCCCGAGGCCAGGTCGTGTCCGAATGCGGGTAGTCGCACTCCCAGGTGATGGTGTCGATCCCCACGTCGTGGCGGTTGCGGATGCCCACCGGATCGTCGATGAAGCAGGTGAGCACGTGCTGGCGGAACACCTCGCTCGGCAGCCGGCCCCCGAAGTCCTGGTGGGTCCAGTGGTGGTGGTGTTGGTACACGTAGTCCGCCCGCTCGAGGAAGTAGGGGATCCAGCCGATTCCGCCCTCGGAGAGCGCGAAGCGGATCGCCGGGAACTCCTTCAGCACCCGGGACCAGAGCAGGTCCGCCGCGCAGGAGACGATGTTGATGGGCTGCACGGTGATCATCACGTCCACGGGTGCATCCAGCGAGCTGAAGGCCATCCCGGCTCCTGAGCCGATGTGAATGCAGACCACAGTGCCCTCGTCGCTGCAGGCCTTCCAGAAGGGATCCCAGTGCTCGCTGTGGAGAGAGGGAAAGCCGATCTTCTCGGGGTTCTCCGTGAAGCTGACGGCATGGCAGCCCTTGCGGCTCACGCGCCGCACCTCATCGGCCATCAGCTTCGGGTCCCAGATGGCGGGCAGCGAGAGCGGGATGAAGCGGCCCGGGTGGGAGCCGCACCACTCGTCGATGTGCCAGTCGTTGTAGGCCTGGAGCATTGCGAGCGCGAGCTCCTTGTCGGCCTGGCGCGCGAAGAGCAGTCCGCAGAAGGACGGAAACGAGGGAAAACACATGGAGGCGAGGACGCCGTTGGCGTTCATGTCGCGGATGCGCTCGTCCACGTCGTAGCAGCCCGGGCGCAGCTGTTCGTAGGAGGTGGGCTCCATGCCGTATTCCTCGGGCGGGCGACCCACCACGGCGTTGAGCCCGATATTCGGGATCGGAGTGCCCTCGAAGACCCAGACGTCGCTGCCGTCGGCCTTGCGAACGACGCGGGGCGCGCGTTCCCGGAACCGCGCCGGGACGTGGGCGTCGAACATCGTCGGCGGTTCGACGACGTGATCGTCGACGCTCACCAGGATCATCTCGTCGGGATGCATGCGGCCTCCAGCGCTCTTGGCGCGGGACCACATATACCGCCGTCGGCGGCTCGCTGTAAAGTGGGCGCAGGCGGCCCCACCCGCAAGCGCCGACAGGCGCGCGCAGCGAGGCGCAGCCGAGCGAAGCCTGTGGTGCCTGCGGGCTCTGCCCGCAGGCGGCCCCACCCGCAAGCGCCGACAGGTGCGCGCAGCGAGGCGCAGCCGA
>JBDLIK010000028.1:0-13414 GCA_039714895.1 Myxococcota bacterium
TATGGAGCTCTTCCTCGGCGTCGTAGGGGAACGAGCGACAGGGCCCTTCGGTCTTGCCGCTGCGGAAGGGTCCCACCAGGGTGACCTCGCCGCGACTCTTGACGGTGACGATGGCCTGGTGCCGACCGCGGCGCAGCTCGAACTGGACGGCGCGCGCATGCTTGTCGTCGAGACGCGTCTTTCCCACCTCGACGTGCAGGTGCGGAGCACCCGCCTCGCGGGCCCCGGTGTGGAAGCCCTCCACCCCCAGGACGATGGCTCCACGCAGGCGCTCGGCCTGCTCCCCGGCCTCCTTCAGGGCCTCGAGGTGAGGCGCCTCCCGCGCGCCGATGCGGCGCCCGATGTCCTGCAGGCGCCCGGCGAGGGGTCCAGCGGGGGGCTGGCTGGCCATGGCGGATATGCTCGCACAATCGCCCCGCCCGAGCACCGGGCTGCGGGCTTCGCCGATGGCAGCGCGCTTCGCGCGCTGCCCCCTAGAGGGCCTCGCTGGTCGCGACGATCGGCTGCGGGTCCAGCTGCGCCAGCAGGCGGTCCCAGGAAAGCGCGAACTCGGGCTGCATCGGCTCCGGGATCGGCGGACCCGCCGGTGAGGAAATGCGTGCGGGGTCGATGTAGGTGCCGTTGCGCTTCACCCGGAAGTCGAGATGCGGACCGGTAGAGAGCCCGGTGGAACCCACGTACCCGATGACCTGCTTCTGGCTGACGGTGTCGCCGACGCCCAGCCCCTTCGCGAAGCGCGAGAGGTGGCCGTAGTAGCTTTCGTAGCCGTTTGCGTGGCGGACCCGGACCAGGTTGCCGAAGCCTCCCTTGCGCCCTCGGAACGCGACCTTGCCACCGGCCACGGACCACACGGGAGTGCCGGTCGGAGCTGCATAGTCGATGCCCTGATGCGGGCGCCGCACCTTGAGGATCGGGTGCAGCCGCGAGAGCGTGTAGGGAGAGCTGACTCGCCGGTAGGAGAGCGGTGCGCGCAGGAACTGCCGCTGCACGGAGCTTCCGTCCGCGCGGTAGTAGCCGCCCCGACTCTCCTCCGGCTCGAAGTAGACCGCTCGATGCTCCGCGTGCCCACCCCGGTAGCGAGCCGCAAGGATGCGCCCAGGTCCCTCGTAGACCTCGCGCCCGTCGGGGAGCACCCGGTAGAGGCGCTGATAAAGAATGGAGAACTCATCGCCTGCGTGGACGGCGTGGGCGAAGTCCACGTCCCAGGCAAAGATCTCGGCGAAGTCGCCGGCGAGCTGCGGTTGCTCGCCGAGCTGGACAATCGCCTCGTAGAGCGAGGTGGCGACTACGCCGGCGATGCGCGCGCTCTGGCGGACCTGCTCCGCCTCCCACTTGCGCGCCTCCAGGCCATCGGCCTGGCGGGTCAGGTAGTAGCTGACGAGCTCGCTCGGGCTGTAGCGAAACTCCACGATCGAGCCGTCCCCTCGCTGCACCAGGCGGTAGCGATCGCCGGGCTTCGAGTAGCGGAAGTCGAACTTCGGAGCGAGACCGTCTGCAATGATCTGGACGATCTGGGGCGAGACCTGCCTGGCGCGGAGGGCGCCGGAGAGCGACTCCCCACGGCCAATTTCTCCCTCGACCACCCGCAGGGATCGGCTCAACGCCGGTGCGAGGGGTAGCTGCTCGGCGGGCGCCTGAGTGGCCGGCGCCGGGGACTCCGCCAGAAAGGGCACCACGGCTGCGAGCTCGACCCGGCTGGCAGCGGCGACTACCCCCCGGGGGGGCTCGGGTGCTGCGAACCACCCCGTCAACAGCAGCGCGGCGCTGGCCACGCCGATGGCCACTCCGACCGACCGGCGACGGGCGACCGCCTCGTGCCAGGCTCGGTCCAGCGGCCTCAACTTCTCCATTTCCGGGGCACCTCCGAGAGCAGGTCGGCGGGTATACTTACCCATCGGCGCGCAGCGGCGCATCCTAAATCGTACGATACTGAGCGGTTTAGTGTGTTGAAAAACACCCATTTCTTTGCGATCTGAGCAGCGCCGCTGGCGAAATCGTCCCACCACCTTCATCCGAAGCGAGGATCATGCGCGCCCATCTTGGTGAGGGCGCTCTTCGAGCAGTTTCGTTACTCCTGGTACTGCTCGTTTCGAGCCCCGCTCTCGCGATCTGGCCCTTCGGGCGGACTCCCGGGATCCCCGATCCGAGCGTCGATCTCAGAGCGGCGGCGGCGGAGCTCCTCTCTCGCGCCATCCAGGAGCCTACGGTCAACCCCCCGGGGAACGAAGAGCCTCTGGCTCGGCTCTACGTGGACCTCCTTCGCGACCACGGCCTCGAGGCGCGGGTCGTCGAGACTCCCAGAAACGGCGGAAAGGGCAAGCGGGCGGCGGCGTGGGGACGGCTTCCCGGCACCGGCAGGGAACGACCGGTCGTGCTGCTCTCCCATCTCGACGTGGTACCCGCCGACGCAGGCCGCTGGCTCGTGGACCCCTTCGGGGGGGTCGTGGCCGGCGGCTACGTGGTGGGGCGGGGTGCTCTCGACGCCAAGGGCGTCTCGGTCGTGCACCTGCTCACACTGGTGGAGTTGGCCCGGCGCGAGAAGCTCGACCGGGACGTGATCTTTCTGGCCACCCCCGACGAGGAGACCGGAGGGCGGCTGGGAGCTGGATTCGTGACCAGCGACCGGCGCGAGCTCCTCCACGGTGCGGAGTACCTGCTCACCGAGGGCGGGGGGATCCTGGACGGCAGAGGCCACACTCCCAACGTCTGGGGCGTCACGGTGACCGAGAAGAGCCCGTGCTGGATCCGGGTGACGGCGTTCGGCGAGCCGGGCCACAGCTCCACCGCCTCCCGGAACGGAGCCATCCCCAGCCTGGTACGGGCACTGGATCGCATCCAAGGTCTGGAGACCGAGGTGCGCGTGGTGCCGGAGGTGGAGCGAATGTTCGCCGCCCGGGCGGAGGTCGGTCCGCCCGAAGATCGCTTCCAGCTGCGCAACCTGGGCTTCGCACTCGAGGTGGACCCGGAGTTTCGCGACCGCTTCCTCTCGGTCCCGGCCTACAACGCCCTGGTGCGCGACACGGTGACCATCACCGTGCTGGACGCGGGATCACGCACCAACGTCGTCCCCGCCGAGGCTTCCGCACACCTCGACGCTCGCCTGCTGCCCGGGGAGAGCTGCCGGATCTTCGCGTCCCGGCTGGAAGCGCTGGTCGGCGATCCCATGGTCGAGCTCGAGATCCTGCTCGCGTTTCCGACCCAGAGCTCCCAGGTGGACACGCCGCTGTTCGAGGCCATCGAACGCGTCGCCCTGGAGGTGGATCCCGGCGCGCTGGTGGTTCCCCAGGTCATCGCGGGCTTCACCGATGCCCACTACTTCCGCGACCTCGGGATCGTGGCCTACGGCTTCGCACCCCGGTGGCTCCCGCCCCGCGAGACCACTGGCATCCACGGGCCCAACGAGCGGATCTCCTCGGAGAACCTCGAGCGCGGCGTCCGCACCCTCGTGCGCATCCTCGAGACCCTCTCGGGATCCTAATCTTCTACGAGTTCCTGGATGGCGCGGTGGAGGATCTCGAAGACCGGCTCGATCTCGTCGAGCTCCAGACAGGAGAACGCGATCCGGACGTCCGTCGCGGATGTGGCCACCAGCCCCACTCCGTAGCGCTCGAGGAGGTGCACGCGCAGGGCCTCGGCTTCGACCCCCTTCACCTTGACGCACATGAAGTAGCCACTGTTGAACGGGTAGACCTCGAAGCTCTCCCGGTAGCGCGGCAGGTTCGCCACCGCATGCACCCGCTCGGCGCGGGCACGCAGGATCTCTCCCTTCTCCTTGCGTTCCCCGGCGAGGGCAGCGCTGGCGAGCGCCTTCTCCACCAGCGACTGGGAGAGCTGGGGGCTGCTCGAGATCCCGGCGCGGATGGCGCCCCGTACCTTGGCCTCGAGCACCGCGAGGGTCTCGTCGGCGCTCTCCGTCGATCCAGGGCCGAAGGTGAGGAACCCGCAGCGAAAGCCCCAGACGAAGAGCTCCTTGGTGGCACCATCGAGCTTCACGGCAAGCAGATTGGGGTGACGGTTCGCCAGGCGGCCGAACAGGGACTCCGTGAGGGTCGGCCCGTCGAGGTGGTAGAACAGACCGAAGTAGGCATCGTCGACCACGGCCAGGACCCGCGCCCCGGCCGACGCCCGGGCCTCCAGGGCAGCCACGATCGCGTCCGCCTCCGTCTCGCTGGGCATGTAGCCGGTTGGATTGTTCGGGAAGTTGAGGAGCACCACCACCTTCCCACCCGGCGGCGCATGCGCCTCGAGGGCCGCGGCAAGCCCATCGGTATCCAGCCCCGGGGCGGGACCCGAACTGGAGTAGAACGGAAACGTGACGATGCGGGCGCCCAGGCGCACCTCGAACGCCAGCCGGTAGTTCCCCCAGAGCTTGTCGGGCAGCACCAGAACATCGCCCGGGTCCAGGAACAGCTCGCCGACCAGGCTGAGGCCATGGGTGAGAGCGCTCGTCACGATGGGCAGCCCGATGCGCTTTTCGCGCAGGCTCGGATTCTCCGCGAGGAGCTTCTCGAGCCAGCGCTGTCGCAGGACGGGCCGGCCCCCGGCGGACGCGTAGTCGAAGGCATCGCTGGCTGACAGGTCGGGTAGCTGGCGCTTCAGTGACCCCAGGTGCATGGGCTCACCACCCTCGGTGGCAATCCCGATGGTGGCGTTGGAACGATGCGCCTTCTCCCGAGCCTCGGCGGACTGGGTGAGGATTCCCTTCGGAAAGTAGAGGCGACGCCCGAGCCCCGAGAGCATCGCCAGCACCTCGGGGGCGGCGCGCTCCAGACGCTCGTTGAGCCCCCGGGCGAGGGGGTGGAGCGGGGCTTCCTGCGGTGCCGTTTCTTTCCGAGCCATGACTGGACCTGGACCCTCTCCTCTGCGAAGGCGCTGGCCCGCAGCGGCGAGCCGGGACTCGAGGTTAGCCGAGGCCTCCGCCCGGGTCGCGGCGCGTGAGCACACTCATGTGGTCGGAGAATCCGAGCTCGCGCCAGAAGGCCTGCCCCTCCGGGTTCCGGGCCGCGACGCGCACCTCCACCCGCTCTACCCCGCGCGCTCGGAACCAGTGCAGCGCCGCCTCGGCGAGTCGGCGGCCAATGCCCCGCCGGCGGCGCTCCCGGGCCACGCCCAGGTCCGTGATCTCGCCGCGCTCGACCTCGCGGAGGATCGGGGGCGCCCGGTCGATGCGGGCGCAGCTCATGCCCACCACCCCGCCGCCCTCGTCGAACACGAAGATCGCGGCCTGGGGATCGCCGAGCAGGCCGCTCAGGAGCGCGCGGATCTCTCCCTCGGCGTCCTCCCGGAGCGTGAAGAGGGGATCGAACGCCTGGTGGTGTCGGGTGATCTCGATCCAGAGCCCAACCAGCGCCTCGAGATCCGCGAGCTCGGCCGTCCGAACCTGGCCCGGGGCCGAGGCGGCGGCGCCAGCTCGGACGGAAGAGCTCACCGCTGGCCCGAGGCACCTGCGGGGGCTTCCTCCGCCGTGGCACCCGCCGCCTCCTGGACCTGGCGGCGGAAGCGCTCCGCCTCCCGGTTGCGAATTCGCTCCTGCTGCTCCTCCTTGCTGCCGAGACCGCGGACCGGAGCGGTCCGGAGCAGACGGAAGGTGCCCGTCCGGGTGCCATCGCGATCGAAGCGGCCCCGCAGCACGTCGCCGTCCTTCTCGATGGATTCGGTCGCGTAGCGTGTGCCCCCCTCGATGGAGTCGAGGGTGGCCGATCCCATGGAGTCCTCCATGCGAAAGACCGGGTGCCCGGAGGCATCGTCCACGAACCAGTGGGTGGTGAAGGTGATGGTCATCGCGCCCGCCGCCGAGGCCTCCCCGTAGGAGCGCCAGCCGTCCTCGGACGGGCGCAGCCGCTTCTCGCGGGAGCCGCGGCTATTCACCTTGGGCCCCCGGGAAAGCTCCTGGAGCTGCACCGCGTTGGGCTCCCAGTAGTGGAGGATGCGCGCCCGGGGATTCCCGGACACGGCCCCGAAGCGACCGCTCTTGTTGTCGAAGGCCACGATGGGGTAGTCGATCCAGATCATCCGGTTGTGTTCCTTGCGAAACACCCAGACCCGATCCTCCCACCGCTCCATGTCGGGGTTTCCGACCTGGCTGTCCTTGTAGTGGACCAGCACGTGCCAGGTTCCCTCGAGATTCACCGCCGGAGCCCCGTCCTGGGCAGTCGGCAGCTCATCGGATGCGGCGGCTGGCCCCGCCACGAGCCCCAGCAGCAGGACGAGGGCCAGAACCGCCGACGGGACGCGGATCGGCCGCAGAGGCACCCACCCGAGCATCAGATCCTCCGCTCCACCTCGGGGAAGCTGCGCCAGACGGGGATCCCGCAGAAGTGGCTGCCTTCGGTACAGCGCGGCCGGACCCGGCCGGTCCGAACCAGGCACGGAGGTCCCACGTGGCGAACGAGCTCCGGATGGACCTCGCCGACCTGGGCCAGCTCGTCCATGGAGGCCTCGTAGATCTCCCGCTGCGCGTTCAAGCAGGTCCGCATGGTCCACTTGTGGATCAGATGCAGCAGCGACCCGGTTTCTTCGAAACGAACCGCCAGGGCATTGGGAAGGACGTACAGTGCCAGGTGCGGCGCCACGCCCAGGGCCAGCAACCTCTCCCGGGCATCGAAGGCGGCCTCCACCGCCTCGACGAAGAGCGCGTGCGCCGACGGATCGGCCGACACCAGCTCGGGCTCCAGCACGTCCACCTTCCGAGGCACCGAGACCGAGAGCAGAGGACGCGAGCCGGGAACCATCCGGTGGCGCTGGTCCTGGGAGTCGGCGGTGTGGGAGAGCTTCTTGCGGAAGGTGTAGACGGCGTGCTCGAGGGTACGCATGAGGGGCGCGTGAGAGGAGACGTTGAGGGTCTCCAGCCGGTAGGGGTTCTTCGACGGGTCGAGCACCAGATCCAGAGCCTCGCCGTCGCCGAGATCCGGCCGCCCCAGCACCCGCCGGACGGCGTCCGCAACCACCTCTTCGGCCCGGGCCCCGTGGTCCACCAGCCGCGAGTGGCGTCCACCGAGGGAGGCGTCGAAGCGCTCGAGGGCCGCCGGGTCCCCCGGACCCGCGATCCGGCGCTCCAGCGCCTCGGCCGCGGTCAGCGGAGGCTCTCCCACCTCGCTGAAGAAGGACGGATCCACCTTCTCCACCTCGGCGAGCATCAGGTCCACCACCCGACGGGCCTCCTCGGGCACATCGGAGGCGGCGGCCATCCGATGCAGCCGGTGGAGGACGATCCCCGAGACCGTGTAGACCATGGCGGTGTGGCAGGCGATGGGGATCACGTAGCGGGCGGTCTCGATGGCCTTCTTCTCGGCCTCTCGACGCACGCTGCGCCCGAAGGCACGGGACTGGCGCTGATCCAGCCGCCAGAGCTCGGCGAGGATCCCGTGCGTCACCGGCTCGAGGAGACGTGCGAGCTCCGCGTAGGCCCGCCAGGAGTGCTCGACGGATCCCTCGTAGACGCGGAGGGCAACGCCTTGCAACGCGGGGGGAACGTGGGCCGCCACCTCGTCCAGCCGGACGTAGCGCTGGCTCTGCTGCTCGGTGTTGTAGAACGGAAATCCATGGAGGAAGCACCAGACGAGCTGACGGGAGATTCCCGAGAGCGAGAACTCGAAGGTGGCGTGTTGATACACCGTATGGTGTCCGCCCTGGAAGGTCAGTGGACCGATGTTCTTTCGCTGACGCTCGGTGATCTCCTCGGCCTCGACCACTCGCGGCGAATAGCAGGTGCGCGCCGCCGCGATGGCGTCGTCGTAGGGACGCTCGAACCAGTTGCGAAGCCGGACCCTGGGACCGGAGTCGAGGACGGACACGCGCTTCTCCGTCGGGGAACCTCTACTCTGGCAGACGTCCCGGGGACGGGCAACGTCGCCCCACGGGGTGGCAATCTTTTCCCCACTTTGGGCACTCCGGTCGAGCCGGAAGCGCTGGGCAGCGACTGCACGGGCCCGGGTGCGGTGGCTCTTTTCCGAACGGTTCCGGGGCTCTGGCGCGGAAGGCTGCCTGCCGGGTGAGAACCCTCCAGATTGGCACGTGGATTGCGCCTTCATGAGGCTGGTTCGGTATACGCTCGGGTCGCTGGCGTCCCGTCGGTGGCCGGGTCGAATCTAGGCATCATGGCCAGCTTCTGGATCGTCCATCGAGATGCCCGCGCCCGGGCCGCCCTCGCCCGCATCGCGGGTGCCGGGGACGACTCGGTGCTCGGATCGCCCACCGACTCGCATTTCGAGTCGCTGGAGGCGCCGGATCTGGTCCTGCTGGGGCTCTCCGGCGACCTCGAGCTGGAACTCGAGTTCGCACACCGCTTCTCCGGACGCCTGACCAGGAGCCGCTGGCTGCTGTTCGCAGAGCCCCGGGACGGTTCCGAGGTGGGGCGTCTGTTCGACACCATCCCCGCCGAGGTGATCGCGTATCCCCCGCAGCCCGAGGAGCTGCGGGAGCGCATCCGGGCGGTGACGGCCGTCCGGCGGGCCGACTCGCTCTCCCAGCGTCACGCGCGAGATGCCGTCGCGGCCCGATTCAGCCGCTACTTCGGCGACCTGGAGCTCCCCGAGCTGCTGCGCGCCGTCGATCCCAGGCTGGGAGAGGTTCCGCTGCTGGTGCGCGGCGAGGTCGGAACCGGACGGGCCGTGCTGGCGCGTTACGTCCACGCCTTCGGGGGCACCACGGGCGGCGTCTTCCGCGCCTTCGACTGCGAGGGGACGGGCGATCTGGATGTGCTTCGTGACGCCATCGAGCGGGCGGCCGAGGGCGAGGAGGCGCGCTCGGCGCTGACCCTGTGCTTCGAGGAGGTGGACCGCCTGCCCCAGCCCCTGCAGCGGGAGCTCTCCCGTTGGATCGAGCTCTCGCCCCCCCCGGCGGCTCTGCGACCCCCGCGCCTGCGCTTCATGGCGACTGCCGGGGATCCAGAGTTGTCCACCCCATCCCGGCGGCTGGACCCGCGGCTGGCCTCGGCGCTCTCCGGCCTGGCCCTCCGCATTCCCCCGCTGCGCCGTCGCCCCGGGGCGGTGGCCTCGTTCGCCACCGGGACGGTCCGGGCATGGTGCCAGGAGCGCGGGAACCGCCAGCGGACCCTCGACCCGGAGAGTCTGGCGCTGCTCGGCAACCATCCGTGGCCGGGCAATCTTCGCGAGCTCGAGGGCGTGCTGATCCGGACGCTGGCCTCCGTGAGTGCCGATCCGATCCGACCCGAGCACCTCCGCTTCGAGGCGGTGCCTCCGGAGCCCGTGCCCGAGGCCACGCGGGAGCCGTTGGCGGCCCAGCTCGAGGTGGACGGGGAGGAGCTCGACTCGGACGCCGGAGGGGGCCTGCCGGAGGTGGTGGCGAGTCCCGAGCCGGGAGAGTCCCTCGAGCCGGGGCCGGCGGGTCCCGAGCCGACTCCCTCTCCCGTCGTGATCGAACCGGAGATCGAGGCCGAGGAGCCCGAACCGTACGAGGCCGAGCCCGAGGCCCAGCCGCAGCAGCCGGAGCTCGCGCCCGCCACCGCCCCCGAGCTCGGCGCGGCCCTGCAGCGTCTCGCGAGCGCCGTGGCCCACGAGGTCCGCAATCCCCTGGTGGCCATCCGCACCTTCGCAGAGCTGCTTCCCGAGCGCTTCGAGGACGAAGAGTTCCGCACCCGCTTCGCGGAGTCCGTCCGCAACGACGTGCGGCGGCTCGAGATCGTGACCGAGCGGCTCTCGCGGCTCGGCTCGCTCTCCCCGAGGGAGACGCTGGCGGTGGACGTGGCCCGGATCCTCGATGATCTGCTGGAGGCGCGTCGGGAAGAGCTGCAGGCACGCCGGGTGCTGGTGCTGAAGGAGCTCGACCGCAACGAGCCCTTCGCGGTCGGCGACCCGGGCCAGCTCCGGCTGGCCCTCGACTGTCTCCTCGACAAGGCCCTCTCCCTGGTGCCCGAGCGCGGGGACGCCTACGTGGCCTCCAAGCACCACCCGAGTGGGCTGCGCGGCGCCCCGGCGGTGCGCATCCTGCTGCGCTTCCAGGGACCCGCCATCGAAGGGGACGAGCCCGCTCCCGGGCTCACCGTGGCCGCCGCCAGCCTCGACCTGATCGTGAGCCAGGTTCTGGTGCGAGCCCAGGGGGGAAGCTTTCACCTCGATTCCAGCGACGCGGGTGAGACCGTCGTCGTGATCGATCTCCCCGCCCCCGCTTGAGTGCGGGCTCCCGCAAGGAGTTGGGGTACGTTTCGGGCCGATGGGGCGTGTCCTCGTGGTGGACGACGAGGCGGGGGTCCGCGAGTCGCTGCGGATGCTCCTCAAGGACGACTGCGAGGTCGTGACGGCGGCGAACGTGGCCGCGGCGCTTCGGGCCCTGGAGGAGGCTCCCCCCGATCTCGTCCTGCTCGACCTGATCATGCCCGGGGGTAGCGGGCTCGGCCTGCTCGAGGCCCTCTCCGGGCACGATTCCGCCCCGCCGGTGGTGGTCCTCACCGCCACCAAGACCGTGACGACCGCAGTAGAGGCCATGAAGCTCGGAGCGGCCGACTACGTCACCAAGCCCTTCGAGGTGGACGCCCTGCGCATCAAGGTGCGCCAGCTCCTCGAGCACCGGGCGCTCCAGGAAGAGGTGATGCGGCTGCGCCGGGAGGTGAGCGGGCACTCCCGCCTGGGACGCATGATCGGCCGCAGCACGGGCATGCGAGAGGTCTTCCACACCATCGAGCGAGTGGCCTCGTCCAGGGCCAGCGTCCTGATCTCCGGAGAGAGCGGCACCGGCAAGGAGCTCGTCGCCCGCGCCCTCCACGACCTCTCGCCGCGCAAGGACGCGCCCTTCGTCGTGGTGAACTGCGCGGCCATTCCGGAGACCCTCCTCGAGAGCGAGCTCTTCGGCCACGAGCGCGGCGCCTTCACGGACGCACGGGAGCGGCGCATCGGCCGCTTCGAGGCGGCCTCGGGGGGAACGCTGTTCCTGGACGAGATCGCAGAGATGGCCCCCGCCCTCCAGGCCAAGCTGCTCCGCGCACTTCAGGAACGCAGCGTCGAGAGACTGGGCTCCTCCCAGCCCATCGACGTCGACGTCCGCTTCGTGGCCGCCACCAACCGTGATCTCGACCGAGACGTGGCCCAGGGTCGCTTCCGCGCCGACCTGTACTACCGCGTGGCCGTCGTGCCCATCCCTCTTCCCCCCCTACGAGAGCGCCGAGAGGACGTCCGCCTGCTGGTGGGGGAGTTCTTGACCCGCGCCGCGGCCCAGGCGGGTCGCGAACCGCTGCAGCTGGACACGGAGGCCCTGGCGGCCCTGGAGCGCTACGCGTGGCCGGGCAACGTGCGGGAGCTCGAGAACGTGATCGAGCGGGCGGTGACCCTCTCCGAGGGCTCGCAGCTCGGCCTCTCGGATCTGCCCGCCAGCATCCTGCAGGCCGAGCAGCTGGAAGCCCTGCGCGAGGGGGTGCGAGCCGGCCGGTTCGGCTTCGACGAGGCGGTGGCCCGCTTCGAGAAGGACCTCCTCCAGGAGGCCCTCGAGCGACACGGCTGGAACCAGACCCGAGCAGCTACCCAGCTGAGCCTGACGCGCCGCCAGCTCAAGCTCAAGATGGACCGCCACGGGCTGGCGTCTCCCACCTCCTGATTCCGGAAGTCGGTGGATCGACGGGTGTTCCGTTCGGGACACCTCGGGAATCCTGTTGGAAGTCAATCAGTTCCGAGCCAGCGGGCCCCTGGGAGGTTCCAACTCGAACATGCGAGGGGGTCGAGGCGGGTCCTCGATCCCGAAGGCGTTCTCCTGGAGTTCCGGTGGCTTGTACCCGGTGGGCGCATTCCCGCCCGGCTGGCACGCGACTTGCGGAGCTGGGGCTCGGAGGTGTGCATGACCGAGACCATCCGGGCGCGGATCCTGATCGTGGACGACGAGCGCGGCCCCAGAGAGTCCCTGCGCATGATCCTGGTGCCGAATCACGAGGTGTTGTGTGCGCGCAACGGCTCCGAGGCCCTGGAGGTGTTGGCCACCACGCCCATCGATCTGGTGACCCTCGACCTCAACATGCCGGGGGTCAAGGGCGACGCCCTGATGCACACCATCCGCGCCGAGTTCCCGCAGGTCGAGATCATCGTGATCACGGGCTACGGCACCCTCGAGTCCGCCGCGGAGGGAGTGCGGGCGGGCGTCTGCGACTACCTCCAGAAGCCCTTCGACGTCGTCCAGGTGACCGCGGCGGTGAACCGCGCGCTGAGCCGCCGACGCGGCCGCCGGCGTCTGGTCGGCTTCCTCGAGACTCTGGGCGAGCTGTTGGGCCGGGATCGCGACGTGCGCGTCCTGCTCCATGAGCTGGAAGCAAACCCCCTTCTCCGCGAGGAGGTCACCGAGCTGCTCGAGTCCGCCGGGCGCGCCGCCCGGGAGGACGGAGAGGGAGGACGCCGCACCCTCGAGCTCCTCGAGCTGCTGGCGGTGACCATCGAGAGCCAGGTGGAGTCCATGCGAGGCCACGCGCGCCGCGCCTCCTTCTACGCCGGCCAGCTCGCCGATCGCCTCGGGCTCGGAGGCCAGGAGGTGGAGGAGCTCCGGATCGCGGCCTTTCTGCACGACCTCGGAAAGATCGGCATCCCCTCGGACCTGCTGCTCCGGCCCGCGGCCCTTTCGATGGAGGAGCAGGCGCTGGTGCACCGGCATCCGGAGATCGGCGCGCGTCTGGTCCAGCCCATCGGAGTCGCCCCGGCCGTCGTCAGCACCATCCGCCATCACCACGAGCGCTGGGACGGCGGCGGCTATCCGAATGGACTGGGGGGCGAGGAGATCCCGCTGGGCGCGCGCATCATCGCCGTGGTGGATGCGTTCGACGCCATGAGCACCGACCGCCCCTACCGCCCCGCCCTGGCCCCGGAGGCGGTGCGACGTGAGCTCACGACCTGCGCGGGAACCCAGTTCGATCCGGCCCTCGCCAAGGAGTTCCTCGGGATGCTGGACGCCGGGCTCTGCGACGGAGACCTCGAGGCCGTCGCGGATGCGATCTCGCTGGCGGCGAGACCCCTGGGTTCGGGGGGTGCCGGCCGTGCCGTCGATGCGACCCGGGAGGATGCACGATGACCGCCACGTCGGGGGGTCTGCCGACGGAGCGCGGAGCGAGTGAAGGCCCCTGGTCATCCGATCGACGCCGGGAGGCCCGCGAACCGCTGGTACGCCAGGTGGACTACACCCCGTTTCCGCGGGTGCTCCTCGCCCAGCGCCAGCGTACCGGGGTGACCCGGAACCTCTCGGCCTCCGGTCTGTGTCTGCGAACGGAGGGAGCACAGCCCGTGGGCTCGCTCCTGCGTGTCGTGGTGCACCGCGCCGACGGCCAGCCGGCCCTCGAGTCCGTCGGACGCGTGGCGTGGTGCGATGCCGAGGGCACGGACGGCTGCTGGATGGGCCTCCAGCTGCTCGCCACCCGCTCGCACTAGAACCGATCTCTCGAGTGCGGGCTGCAGCCGCAGTCTGTGAGCTACCCTCGAGACGATGTTCGGCA
>JBDLIK010000029.1:0-13395 GCA_039714895.1 Myxococcota bacterium
GCCCTCGTCCTGTGCTGGCTGGGCGACGTGCTCCTGCTCGGCCGGGGTCGTGGGACCGGGCTGCGCCTGGGGCTGGCGAGCTTCCTGCTGGGGCACGTCGCGTACGCCGTCGCCTTCACGCTGCGGGGACTCGACCCCCTGGCTTGCCTGGCTGCGGCGGCGGGCCTGCTCGTACCCGGCTTCCTGGTGCTGCGCTGGCTGCTGCCCCAGGCGCCCTCGGATTGGCGCATTCCGGTGCTGGCCTATGCGGCGGTCATCAGCGTCATGGCGGTGTCCGCCCTCGGAGGCATCTCCGGCCCCGGAGGCGGCGTGATCGCCCTCGGGGCACTGGCCTTCTATGCCTCCGACCTGGCGGTGGCCCGGGAGCGCTTCGTGCAGAGCAGCTTTGCCAACAAGGCCTGGGGCCTCCCGCTCTACTACGGCGCCCAGCTGCTGCTGGCCGGCACCGCCACGAGTGTCTGAAGCGTCTCGGGTGGGGGCCGCGGCTCTCGCGGATCCCTCAGGTCCTCCGCTCCGCAGGCGGGTCCAGGACCGGCAGGACCTCGAGCCGCGCCAGCCAGGTGGCGGGCAGCCCCTGCGCTCGGGCGCCCTCGACGATCCAGCGCTTGTAGTCCGCGCGCAGGCGGACGTCGGCGGAAAGCAGCGTGGAGCGGTAGGTCTGGGCCGGTCGCCAGCTTCCCTGCTGCTCCACCTCGACGAGGACGCGCTGGTACCCGACCTCGACCTCGTCGAGCGCGCGCCAGCCGTCCTCCGGGAGGCGCCAGAGCACCCCGAGGACGCGCGCCTTCGGCGCCGACTCCAGGTTGGCCTTGGCGGTTCCGTCCCGGCCGAGCTTGTTGCAGACGAGGCGGAGACCGTGCAGCGCGGCCACGCCGAGTCCCTCGGCGCTGGGAATGCGGGCGGTCATGCGGGCGGGATGCAGATTCGAGCCGTAGGCGAAGTAGAGGTCGGTCAACGAGGGGTCAGGGACTGCACGCTGAACCGCTGCTGAGGATCGGTCCAGACCCGTTGGACCTCGAGGCCCGCTTGCCGGGCCCGCTCGGCGAAGCCTTCCAGGCTGTACTTGTAGGAGCTCTCGGTGTGGATCGACTCGCCGGCGGCGAGCGAGAAGCGCTCCCCGCAGACGCGTACCTCCTGGCGCAGGCGGGAGACCAGGTGCATCTCCACCCGCCCGAGCACCTCGTTCACCACGGCCCGATGCTCGAAGGCCTCGAGGTCGAAGTCTGCGCCGAGCTCTCGATTGAGGCGCGATAGCAGGTTCTTGTTGAAGTCCGCCGTGACTCCCTGGGCGTCGTCGTAGGCCGCCTGGAGGGTGCGGGAGTCCTTCAGGAGATCGACGCCGATGATCAGCCCGCCCCCCGGGCCCACCAACGCCGCGATCCGGGCCAGGAACGCCACCACCTCCGGGGGGTCGAAGTTCCCGATGGTGGACCCCGGGAAGTAGACGATCCGCCGACGCGGGGTGCGGCGCGGCGAGGGGAGGGTGAAGACCTGGGTGAAGTCCGCCCAGACCGGGAGCACCTCCAGGCGGGGATGGCGTCGGTCCAGCGACCGGGCGGATCGAACCAGCGGATCCCGGGAGATGTCGACGGGCACGTAGGCGACGGGGTCCGCCAGCGCCTCCAGCAGGACCCGGGTCTTGGCGCTGCTGCCGCTGCCGTACTCGATCAGGACCACCTGGGGCCCGAGGGTCTCCGCCATCTCCTGACCCCGGGCCTCCATCAGCCGAAGCTCGGTGCGGGTCGGGTAGTACTCCGGCAGCTCGCAGATCTGCTCGAACAGCTCCGAGCCCCGCTGGTCGTAGAGATACTTGCAGGGAAGCGTCCTGGGTTCTCGGGCCAGCCCCGCCAGCACCTCGTCCCGGAAGCGCTTCTGCTCCGGCTCGAAGTCCGTCAGCACCACGCTCTGGGTTTCGTTCACGAATAGCGCGCCAGTCGGATCCCGCTCCACTGCCAGCGCGCGTCCGGGTAGAAGAAGTTCCGGTAGGTGGAGCGGATGTGGGACGCCGGCGTCGAGCAGGCCCCTCCCCGGAGCACGAACTGGTTGCACATGAACTTCCCGTTGTACTCGCCGATGGCTCCGGCGGGCGGCTCGTAGCGGGGGTAGGGTCCATAGGGGCTACGGGTCCACTCCCAGACGTCGCCGAAGAGCTGATCGAGGTCGGTTCTTCCCCCGTCCTCCGGGACCGCCGGATGCCAGAGCCTGGATTCCACGAAGTTGCCGTCGGTGGAGGCCGGCTGAGCCGCGACCTCCCACTCCTGCTCGGTGGGCAGCCGGTAGTCCACGAAGCGCGCGTAGGCGTCCGCCTCGTAGTAGCTCAGGTGGCAGACGGGCTCCTCGGGATCCACCGGCCGCATCCCGGTGAGTGTGAAGTGCCACCAGGTTCCGTCCCGGCGCTCCCAGTAGAGGGGAGCCTTCCAGCCGCGCTGCTGCACCGCCGCCCAGCCGTCCGAGAGCCACAGGTCGGGCCGGCTGTAGCCTTCCGCTTCGATGAAGGCGAGATACTCGCCGCTGGTGACGGGACGCGAGGCGAGCTCGAAGGCGGGAACCAGGTGGCGATGGAGGGGCCGTTCGTTGTCGAAGCTGAAGCCTTTGCCGGAGTGCCCGAGCCAGCGGACCCCCTCCTCGAAGTCCACCCAACGAAACAGCGGCGCCTCGCCTCGGCTGGAGCGCTCCGCCCTGGTATACGCCGGCCGCAGGGGATTGAGAGAGAGGGCGTGCTTCAGGTCCGTCAGCATGAGCTCCTGGTGCTGCTGCTCGTGGTGCAGCCCGAGCTCGATCACGTCGGACCAGCGCCCCCACCGCTCCGCATCGCCTTCCAGCAGGTCGCCAATCGCCTCGTTCACATGACGCCGGTAGGCGTAGACCTCGGCGACGGTCGGACGCGTCAGCATTCCCCGTTCTGGACGCGGGTACTGCTCACCGACGCTGTTGTAGTAGGAGTTGAAGAGGTAGGCGTAGCGAGCGTCGTAGGGTTGATATCCCGGAACCTCCGAGAGCACGAACGTCTCGAAGTACCAGGTGGTATGTGCCAGATGCCACTTGATCGGGCTGGCGTCGTGCATCGACTGGACCACGTAGTCCTCGGTGGCGAGCGGCTTGCAGAGAGCCTCGCTCGCCCTGCGCACCCCGTGGAAGCGTCCTGCCAGCGTGGCCGGTGTTCCGGACGCAGGAAGGCCCTCCGGCGGCTTCGCAGCATCGTCTCGCGTGGGGAAGCTCATGGGATCTCCTGGGACGCTCGACCCCCGCGCCGCCGTTGGCTTCTCACCCCGCGCAGCGAGCGGGTCGGCCGAGGGTGGATTGTAACGGCATCGTTGAACACCAGCATACCCCCGCGCTCCTCGTGAATCGTGCGGGGTTGTGCCCGTGGAGCATCACGTCCACGACGTGGATAGTCGTGTGTGTCGCTGATCACAACGATGCGCACTGCCAGGGTGAGCGACTCCATCTGCCGGGGCAAACCGGCTGCCGGCTGGTACGCTCCGCTCCCGAGGAGGGTCCCCATGGGCTTCGAGACGATCGACACCCAGCTCGAGGACGGACGGTTCACCATCACCCTCCAGCGCCCGGAGCGCCTGAACGCCCTCACGGCCGGGATGCTCACCGAGCTCCTCGAGGCCCTCGACCGGGCCGACGCGGACGACGCGGTGCGGGTGGTGATCGTGACGGGAGCGGGTCGGGCCTTCTGCGCCGGGGCCGATCTCGGAGGCGGCGGGGGCACCTTCGACGCCGGTGCCTCCGGCCGCGCGGGCGTCCCTCGGGATGGAGGGGGTCTGCTCACCCTGCGCCTCTTCCAGTGCCGCAAGCCGGTGATCGCGGCGATCAACGGCCCGGCGGTGGGCGTGGGAGCCACGATGACGCTCGCCATGGATGTGCGAATCGCCAGCGAGCAGGCGCGCTTCGGCTTCGTGTTCGCCCGAAGGGGGATCGTTCCCGAGGCGTGCAGCAGCTGGTTCCTGCCCCGGGTGGTGGGGATCAGCCAGGCGATGGAGTGGGTGGCCACCGGGCGTCTCTTCCCCGCCCGGGAGGCACTCGAGGGCCGACTGGTCTCGAAGGTGGTCGATCCAGACGAGCTCCTGCCCACCGCCCGTGCCCTTGCTACAGAGATCGCAGAGAACACCAGCGCAGTCTCCGTCTGCCTCTCGCGTCAGATGCTCTGGCGCATGCTGGGCGCCGCCCATCCCATGGAGGCGCATCGGATCGACTCGCAGGGGATCCACGCCATGGGGCGCTCACCGGATGCCTACGAGGGCGTGCAGAGCTTCCTGGAGAAGCGCCCAGCGCACTTCGGCATGAAGGTTTCCGAAGACCTACCGGACTTCTTCCCCTGGTGGCAGGAGCCTCCCTGGGAGGCCTGAGCTGGAGAGGCCTCCCGGGATCTCGCCCGGGAGGCGGAGCGGCGGGCGCGTTCCGGCCGCGGCCTACAAGCGCCAGGGCAGGGCGAGGTCGACGGCGAGGCCGAGCACGAACAATCCACCGGCTAGTCGGGTCAGCAGGAAGACCCAGGCCACGAACCACAGCGGCCAGACGGCGATCTCCTGGGGCGGCTCCGCGGGCTTCGGCTTCGACAGCGTGGAGAGTGTGCGCGCAGCGCGGGGCAGCGCCAGGAACGAGAGCAGCGTCCACACCGGAAGGGTTCCGGTGAGGACCAGTGTTCCCACCAGGGCGAAGAAGGCGACGATCAACGTCTGCGTGACGAAGCGGGCGTTCTGCTCACCCAGTAGCACCGGAAGCGTGTGGATGCCCTTGGCGGTGTCCGCCTCGATCTTGTCCACGTGCTTGCCCATGAGGACCGCCATCACCAGCAGCGCATAGGGCAGACTTGCCGCAATCACCCACGGCTCGATGCTGCCGGTGGTGGCCAGATAGGTGCCGCCGATCATGAACGGTCCCCACACCAGGAATACGCCGGGCTCGCCCATGCCCCGATGCTTGAGGAGCACCGGGGGGGCGACGTAGAAGATGCTCACGAACAGCCCCAGCAAGGCGAAGGCCACGATGGGCCAGCCGTGGGCGTTCGCCAGATACACCAGGATGAGCAGGTCCAGGGCGTTCGCCACGGCGACGGCCGAGAGCAACCCGCCCTTGGAGACGAGGCCGGAGAGCAGCGGGTGGGGAGCGTACTGTCCGCGCACGTACTCGTCGGAGTCCACGCCCGACTCGAGGTCGAAGTAGTCGTTGATCATGTTGTTGGCGGCGTGGGCGAGCACCAGGCCCACCAGGGCAGCGAGGAAGTAGAGCAGGTTCGCGCTCGCGGCGTCGGGGCCGCCGGCCGCCAGCAGGCCGCCGATGGCGCCGGAGACCAGGGTCATCGGGAAGACGCTGGCGCGCACGATGAGCAGCCACCGCGAGATGACGTCCATCTCGCGATCCCCGGCGAGGTTCTGGGTGCGGATGACCTCGCGCCAGTTCGCGATGCGACTCGACATCTCCCTCCTCCTCAGGTCGCAGCTTAGCCCGCGTGGGGGACGTCGTCCGCCGGTGGGGTTCGGCCTGGCCCAGATCGGCACAGCCGCCCGAGGGGACGTCTTCGGGGTATGATCCTCCCCATGCTCGTCGCGGGGGTCCTGGCGGGGCTGGCGGCCGTATTCGCCGGTTGGCGGCTCGGTCGCTACCCGCGCACGGTCCCCGGACGCTTCCGGGTGCTCGCCCCCCGCGAGGTCGCCTTTCTGGCCGCGGCCGGCGATGCCCTCTACCCGCCCGGCGGGGTGCTGCCTCCCTCGGGCAGCGAGGCGCGGATTCCAGAGTACGTGGATCGTTACCTGGCCGAGGTTCCGGGGCGCATGCGCCTGCTGATGCGGCTCTTGTTCGCGCTGGTGGAGCAGGCGACGATCGTCTTTCGAGCGCCCGGACGGGGTGGGCGCCGCCGCTTCTCCTCGCTGCGCCCGGAGCAGCGCGTCGCCGCCCTCGAGGGATGGCAGCGGAGCCGCTTCTTCCCGCGACGTCTCGTGTTCACCAGCCTGCGAGCGATTCTCACCATGGGCTACTTCGCCCATCCCCCGGTGCTTCGGCCGCTCGGTCTCGCCCCCTATGCGATTTCCACGCCGGTCTGCGATGCGGATCTCCTCTATCCGCCGGTGGGATCCCGTCCCGAGGCGATCCGCTACGGACCCGAGGACCGGACACCCCCGAGCGATGGCACGCCCCTCGCCCTCGACGGCCCGCTGCACCCCGACTACGCGGAGGAGAGCCCTTGAGCGAAAGTCCCGCCTCCGGGGAGGTCCGGGTGCACGCGCAGTACGAGCGCGACGTCGTGGAGAGCGCCGACGTGGCGGTGGTGGGCTCTGGCCCCTGCGGCTCGGTGGTGGCCAGCGAGCTCCAGCGGCTCGGCCACAGCGTGGTGCTCCTGGAAGAGGGCCCGCCCTTCACGCCCGAAGACTTCGTGCTCGATGGCGCCCGTTCCATGACTCGCACCATGCGCGAGGGAGGGCTCCGCGCCACGCGCGGCTACGTGATGCCGACCATGCAGGCGATCTGCCTGGGCGGCGGCTCCCTGGTCAATTCAGCCATCTGCCCCCGCGCACCGGACCTCGTGCTGGACGGCTGGTCTACGCACTACGACCTCGCGCACACGGCCCGTGCCGACCTCGATCCGCACTACGACGCCGTTGCCGGGTTCCTGGGAATCGCGCCGACCCCGGAAGACGTCCAGGGTCGGCGCAACCTGCTGTTCCGCGATGCCTGCGACGCGTTGGGCTACACCAGCGAGCCCATCCCTCGCAACGTCCGCGGCTGCCGGGGAAGTGGCGAGTGCTTCACGGGCTGTCGCAGCCGGGCGAAGCAGTCGATGGACCTCTCCTACGTGCCGGACGCCATTCGCCACGGCGCCCGGGTGCTGACCTCGGTGCAGGCGCAGCGCGTGGTGGCCGAGGGTCGACGGGTCCGGGCCGTGGAAGGGCGTGTGGTGGCGCCCTTCGGCGGGCGGCCCGGGCCGCGCGTCCGGGTGGAGGCCCGCGTGATCGTTCTGAGCGCCGGTTGCATGGCGACGCCCGTGCTGCTCCAGAAGAGCGGGGACCTCGCCAACTCGTCGGGGCAGGTAGGGGAGAACCTGCAGTTTCATCCGGGTACGGCGGTGATGGGGATCTTCCCCGACCCCGTGCACCCGCAATTCGGTGCCACCCAGGGCTATCAATCCCTCGAGTTCCTGCAGCAGGGCTTCAAGCTCGAGACCCTGTGGGCGCCCCCAGGAGTGCTCGCCGTGCGCATGCCCGGCTTCGGACACGATCTGAAGGCGCGCCTGGCGGAGATCTCCCACGCCGCCGTCTGGGATGCGATTTCGAGCTGCCACCGCTCCCTCGGTCGGGTGCGGGCCCGCCGCGGCTCCATGGACCCGGCGCTCACCTGGCGCTTCGACCCGGAGGACGCCCGCCTGGTGGGGCGCACCCTCTGGGTGCTCACCGAGCTCTTCTTCGCCGCCGGCGCGCGCAAGGTCCTGCCCGGGGCACACGGGATTCCCGACGAGCTGCATTCCCTGGAGGAGGCGGAGATCCTGCGTCGGCGGCAGGTGCGCCCGACGGATCTGGTGGTCGCCTCCAACCACGTCTTCTGCACGACCCGCATGCACGGCGACCCGCGCCACGGCGTGGTGGACGAGCTGGGCCGCTGCCACGACCTCGACAACCTCTACATCGCCGACACCGGGGTCTTCCCGCGCTGTAGCGGCGTGAACCCCATGTTCACCGGGATGGCCCTGGCCCATCGCACCGCCCACGCGATCGCCGAGCAGCTCTAGACGCCCCGGGGGGAGGCCTGAGCGCTTCACTTTCCGGCCCCGGCTGCCGATGACGAAGATCCGCCAGGAGTCTCCATTGCGGATCCCTCTCCTCGTCCTCGCGCTCGTCGCACTGCCTTCGGTCTCGGGAGCTCAGCCCTCCTCCGAGTGTCGTCGATACACGCGCCAGATCGAGCACTTCGCCGGCGTGGTGCAGATGGCCGAGGAGCGGGGCAACGATCTCTGGGAGCAGGAGACCCGCCGCCACATCGAGCGCCTCGAGACCCGGCGGGCCGAACGCTGCCCCGAGTATCGCCCGGGGCCGGGGGCCATGGCCGAAGCGAAGGAGATGCTGGGCAAGGCCACGAAACTGGCCGCGAAGTGGTTCCTCCTCCAGTAGCCCGGCGGCACCCGCCCCGGATTCGAGCCGGCACCTCCCGCGCGGGATACACTCGTGCGCCAGGAGGTCCCCCCGTGAAGCTTCTCGAGTACACCATGGCCCCGAATCCGCGCCGCGTGCGCATCTTCCTGGCTGAGAAGGGCGTCGATGTGGAGAGCGAGCAGGTCGACATCGCCAAGGCCGAGAACCGCCAACCCGCGTTCCTCGCCAAGAACCCGATGGGAGGCGTGCCGACCCTGGAGCTCGACGACGGGACCTGCATTGCGGAGAGTGTGGCCATCTGTCGCTACTTCGAGGAGCTCCATCCCGACCCGCCGCTCATGGGGACCGATGCCCGTGACCGCGCTCTCGTGGAGATGTGGAATCGGCGCATGGAGTACGAGCTCTTCGTTCCGATCACCCAGGTCTTCCGCAACACCCACGAGTTCTTCAAGGGTCGCATCGAGCAGGTGCCCGAGTTCGGCGAGGTCTGCCGCCGCTCGGTTTCAAAGCGGCTCGAGTGGCTCGACGGCGAGCTTGCGAGCCGGGAGTTCGTGGCCGGGGACCGCTTCAGCATCGCCGACATCACCGCGCTGGTGGGGATCGACTTCGGTAGGGTCTCGGGCATCAAGATCGCACCCGACCAGAAGAACCTGAGCCGCTGGCACGAGGCCCTCTCCGCCCGCCCCAGCGCGCGGGCTTGATGAGCTGAGGGTGCGGTGGCAGCTGGCCATCTGCTGGCTGGTCCTGCTGCTGGCGCCCCCGGAGGCCCGGGCGCGGGACCGGGGGGCCGACGGCCGCTACGACGAACGGCGCTCGTCGCACTTCGTGCTGCTCCAGGACGTCGACATCGAGCGCAGATCGGGCTGGCGCGGCTCGCGGCAGTTCGAGCAGCAGGTGCTCCGGGTGCTCGAAGCCGCCCACGAAGACCTCGGCGACCGGCTCGGGTTCGACGTGCGGCGCCCGGTACGCGTGGTCCTCCACGATCCAGCGGTCTTCGACCAGCGCTTCTCGCGCCTGTTCCGCTTCCCGGCCGGCGGCTTCTATGGCGGCTCGATCCAGGTGCGGGGGGACGCGCGGCTCACCTGGGTGCTGGAGCGCACCCTGCGCCACGAGCTGGTCCACGCGGGCTTCGACCAGGCCTCGCCCTCCTGGGCACCGCCGGCCTGGATCAACGAGGGCACCGCCGAGTGGTTCGAGCAGCGCAGCCTGGGCAAGCGTCGGCCGAGCCCGGTGGAGATCGCCCAGCTCCGGGAGGCGGCCCGCCACGGGAGACTGCCGACCCTCGCCGAGCTCTCGGTTCGCGGCTTCGGTCACCTGCCTCCCGAGAAGGCCCAGCTCGCCTACCTCGAGTCCTACGCCGCCGTCGAGCAGCTGGTGAGCCGGCGTGGAGAGGCGCGCTTCTCGAGCTTCCTGGCCGACCTGGTGCGCCTGCGCAACCCCGATCAGGCGCTGCGACGCAACTACCGGATGGACACGGCGGGTCTGGAGGCCTCCCTGCGCAACGAGCTCCGCTGACGCAGCCGAGCGAAGCGGCGCACGCCTCCCACCCCCGTCCGAGCAAGGCCGATGGCTGCGGGCGAAGGCCGCAGCCCGCGGGCCTAGCCCGCAGCCCAGGCTCCCCGTACCATGCGTCTGGGGGTCGGAAGGAGTGGCATGCCTCGGATGACCCCCAGCGAGGCCTTCGTCGAGACCCTGGTCGCGAACGGGGTGACCGATGTCTTCGGCATCGTGGGCTCCGCCTACATGGACGCCCTCGACCTCTTCGAGCCCGCCGGGATCCGCTTCTGGTCCGTGGCTCACGAGCAGAACGCTGCCCACATGGCCGACGGCTACAGCCGCGCCAGTGGGCGTCACGGCGTGTGCATCGCGCAGAACGGTCCGGGCATCACCAACTTCGTGACCGCCATCGCCGCCGCCTATTGGGCGCACTCGCCGGTCGTCTGCATCACTCCGGAGGCGGGCACCGCCACCGCGGGGATGGGGGGCTTCCAGGAGACCGAGCAGCTCCCGATCTTCTCCCGCATCACGCGCTATCAGGTCCACGTGGCACGCCCGGACCGGCTGGCGGAGCTCACCCAACGCGCCTTCACCCTGTCCCTCCTCGAGCGGGGTCCGGCTCAGATCAACGTGCCCCGAGACCTCTTCTACGGAGAGCTCGATCAGGAGATCCAGAGGCCCGCGCCGATCCGCCGCTCGGCGGGATCCCCCCAGAGCCTCGACGAGGCCGCCGCGCTGCTCGCCCAGGCGCGCTTCCCGGTGATCCTCGCCGGCGGCGGGGTCGTGATGGCCGAGGGTGGCAAGGAGCTCGTGTCGCTGGCCGAGCACCTCTCGGCGCCGGTGGTGACGAGCTATCTCCACAACGACGCCTTCCCGGCCAGCCACCCCCTGGCCTGCGGCCCCCTGGGCTATCAGGGCTCCAAGGCCGCCATGCGAGTGCTGGCCCGGGCAGACGTGGTGCTGGCCCTCGGTTCGCGCCTCGGGCCCTTCGGCACGCTGCCCCAGTACGACATCGAGTACTGGCCTAGCCAGGCGAAGCTCGTCCAGGTGGACGTCGATCACCGGGTCCTCTCGCTGGTGAAGCCCGCCGATGTGGCCATCCAAGGGGATGCGCGGCTCGCCGCCAGCGAGCTCGAGGCTCGGCTGCGCACCGCCACCGGCGACCCGGTCTGCCGGGGCAATGCCGCGAAGCGGCTGGCGGACGTGGAACGCGAGCAGGCAGCCTGGAGGCAGGAGCTCGACGCGGGATCCGCGGGGGCCGGGAGCCCGCTCTCTCCCCGGCGCGCCCTGCGTGAGCTCGAGAAGGCGCTACCCGAAGGGGCGATGGTGAGCACGGACATCGGCAACGTCTGCTCGGTGGCCAACAGCTACCTGCGTTTCGAGCAGTCGCCGAGCTTCTTCGCCGCCATGGCCTTCGGCAACTGCGGCTACGCGTTTCCCACCGCCATGGGAGCCAAGGCGGCCCGCCCGGACCGTCCGGCGGTGGCCTACGTGGGAGACGGGGCCTGGGGAATGAGCCTGGCCGAGGTGCTGACCTGCGTGCGGGAGAGCCTCCCGGTGGTGGCGGTGGTCTTCCACAACCGCCAGTGGGGCGCAGAGAAGAAGAACCAGATCGACTTCTTCGATGCTCGCTGTGTGGCGTCGGATCTGGAGAGTCCCTCCTTCGCGGGGATCGCCCGGGCCATGGGGGCCGAGGGAACCACGGTGGACCAGCCGGACCAGGTCGGCGACGCGCTCCGTGCGGCCATCGCATCGGGCAAGCCCACCGTCCTCGAGCTGATGCTCGACCAGGAGCTCGCGGATCCCTTCCGCCGGGACGCCCTGCGCCGGCCGAAGCGTCTCCTCGAGAAGTACAGCGCCTACTCGGTGAAATAGGGGATGAAGAGCCGCTCGCGACTCGAGGCCCACTGGCTGCCCTTCACGGCGAATCGCGACTTCAAGCAGCGGCCGCGGCTCGTGGTCGGAAGCTCCGGGATCCATCTCACCAGCGCTGACGGTCGTCCGATCCTCGATGCCCTGTCGGGGCTCTTCTGCTCTCCCGCCGGTCACGGCCGGCGGGAGATCGCGGACGCGGTCCACAAGCAGCTGCTCGAGCTTTCCTACTGCACCTCGTTCCAGCATGGACATCCTCGGGCCTTCGAGCTCGCCGAGCGGCTCGCGGATCTGCTCCCGGGGGATCTGGACCATCTGTTCTTCGCAACCTCCGGCTCCGATGCGGTGGATACGGCCCTCAAGATGACCCTCGCCTATCACCGCGCCCGGGGTGAGGGACAGCGGATGCGGCTGGTGGGCCGGGAGCGCGCGTACCACGGCGTCAATTTCGGGGGCATCTCCGTGGGTGGCATCGTGCCCAACCGGGAGCCGTTCGGGCCCGGGCTGCCGGGGGCCCTCCATCTGCGGCACACCTGGCTTCCCGAGAATCGCATGAGCCGGGGTGAGCCCGAGCACGGAGCCGACCTGGCCGACGATCTCGAGCGCCTGTGCGCGCTGCATGGGGGCGAAACCATCGCGGCCTGCATCGTCGAGCCGGTGGCCGGCTCGACGGGTTGCCTGGTGCCACCCCGGGGCTATCTGACCCGCCTTCGCGAGATCTGCGACGCCCATGGGATCCTGCTCGTCTTCGACGAGGTGATCACCGGCTTCGGGAGGCTGGGGTCCCCCTTCGCGGCCCAGCGCTTCGGCGTGCAACCCGACCTGGTCACGATGGCCAAGGCGCTCACCAACGGCGCCGTGCCCATGAGCGCCGTCGCAACCAGCAGCGGGGTCTATCGCACCATCACCGAGGCCGCCGACGACCAGCGCATCGAGTTCCCCCACGGCTATACGGGGTCCGCCCACCCGGTGGCCTGCGCCGCCGCCCTCGCCGCCCTCGACGTCTACCGAGACGACGACCTCTTTGCGCGTGCCGCCGGCCTCGAGGAGCCCTTCCTGGACGCGGTGTTCTCGCTGACGGAGCTGCCGGTGGTGACGGACGTCCGGGGGCTCGGGCTCCTGGCCGGGCTCGACCTGGCTCCGGACGGGGCGCCGGGAACCCGTGGCTACCGAGCCGTGCAGGACTTCTTCGACGCAGGCGTCTTCTTGAAGGTCACCGGTGACGCTTGCCTTCTCGCACCGCCCTTCGTCGCCGAGCCGGAGGATCTCGCCCTGATGGTGGAGCGGATCCGCGGCGTGCTGCAGCGCTATCGGCCTTGAGTTGGCACAGCGAGGCGGGGCGCTGGCGAGCCTCCGCGAGCCGAGGAGGTCCAGAGGGATCGTCAGAGCGCTCGCTCGGCCATGGCGAGGGAGTAGCCGAATGGGAGGGAAGGCCTACTCTCCCCCTCCGCGTTCTCTGGAAGCCACGACTTCGGGAAGGAGCCGATGAGGCGGAACGGCGGATGCATGTTTCCTCCGATCCGTCGGACCGGAGCATGATTCCTCGAGACGGACGGATTCAGCGGTGGCGGGTCGTTCTTCTCGCGGCCCTGTGCCTGGCGCTGGGCGCCTGCACCTCTCCCGTGCGAGCCACCCGGGTCGATCGCACGGTCGCCCACCGGGATCTCACGCGAAGCGCCGTCACCACGGGCGAGCCGAGCTGGCCGACCCGTGACGTCCTCCTCGAACGGGGCCTCCTCGACGCCTTCGGGGAGCGCCCCGAGGTCGCCCTCGCCGACCTGCATCGGACAATGCTCGTCGAGCAGGGAGACCCGGACCTGCTCTTCGCCCTGGCCGAGCTGTCCTTTCTGCATGGCGAAGCAGCGGCCAAGCGAGAGCACCGGCTGGCAGCCGTGGTCTACGCCTACGCGTTCCTCTTTCCCGAGGAGGCTGG
>JBDLIK010000030.1:0-13392 GCA_039714895.1 Myxococcota bacterium
TCTGGACTGGCGGTCGCCATGTCCGACCAGAACGTGAGCTTGCGGCGCTGCTCGTAGGGAAAGTCGAACAGGGTCGCCAGCATTCCTGTGGTGAGCTCGATCGACACGCGGTCGACCCAGTCGAAGGTCTCTCCCACGGGCAGGCCATCCAGGATCTCGATGACCCGCTCGCGGATCAGCGGCTCGAGGAAGATCAAGTTGCGTGGAGCAGCGACAGGCTGGACCACCTTTCGGTGGGCGTCGTGCCTCGGCCCGTCCATCGTGATGAACCCAGCCTCCAGCGGAAAGCTCGGGTCGGGGTCCCCCACCACGATGCTGCGCGCCGAGGAGAAGAGTTCCGGGTTCTTCTCCACGTAGACGATGTCCTCGTATCGCGTGACCGACCAATAAGGGCCGAAGTCGCTCTCCGCGCAATAGTGGACGGGATCCTCGTTGCGGAGCCGCTCGAAGTACCCCCAGTGCATGTCCGTCTCGAAGAGCTCGGAATCCGACACGTCGATCTTGTCGAGGGGAATGGAGTACGGATCGGCGCCCGCTTGTCCTTTGGAAGGAATGGAAGTCGCGTCAGATACATGGCTCATAGGGCCTCCGAGACCGGCAGATCACATAGCCTATCCTCCAGGGCCTCCGTCGGCGACATCCGGCGGATCTACGAGAAGCGAGAGAGCGCGAATGGAAGCACTGCGCCTGCCCCGAACGGTCGAGGAAGAGCCGGGCGCCGCCCAGCTCGCGAGCGAGCTCGTGTCGCGTGCCCAACCCTTGTGGATGGGCAGTGAGCTGCGCGCACCGCAGGCCGGAATCTCGACGGCTCTCGAAGTCGCATTGAAGAGCGCGTTCTCGGCGAGCCACATCGTACGCGGCCTGGAAGGCGCCGAGCGTGCGCTCGCTGCCGAAGAACGGGGCTTGAAACACGTCGACCGGACGACCGGCGTCGAGCGCGGCCGACGCGTTTCGAGGCTCCTGATGCTGGCGGACGACGGGGCCGAACGCTTCTACCGCAACGTCGAATCGCTGCTGCGCCGGCATGGTTCGCGTGTCCTCGCAGTGCGCCTGTCCGCCGACGAGCAGGTCCTCGGCCAGCTGCTCTTCGGCCCCGATCAGGTGGCGCGGCTGTTGCTAGTCGAGCACAAGGATGCCGTGTCGGGCGTCCTCCTGGCGCTCGCCGCGCAATGGAGCGGGGAGGGCGGCCAACAGTAGCTGGCTTGCGAAAACTCCACCCGGAGGTCACGTTGCAGGGATGGCCCGCCGAAATGACGCGCGCACGGTCTACCGCTCCGACGGCGGCCGGGTGTGTCCCCGGTGCGGGCGGCCCGCGAGGCGCTGCGCCTGCACGGCGTCGCCCCATACGCCCGGCGGCGATGGGTTCGTGCGCGTCCGCCGCGAAGTGAAGGGCCGCGGTGGCAAGACCGTCACCACGGTGGCGGGCGTTTCGTTGCCGAGCGACGCGTTGAAGGCGCTCGCTGGGGAGCTGAAGCGTCGCTGTGCCACGGGCGGCTCTGCCAAGGATGGCATCATCGAGATCCAGGGTGACCACCGGGACGTCCTCGTCGCCGAGCTCGAGGCGCGGGGCTACACCGTCAAGCGAGCCGGTGGGTAGCGCGATGACGGCTCGCAGCAGAAGGATCAAGCTCGGGGGTTCCGAGCTAGCTGCGGTCCCGCTTCGCGGGACCTTCCGCGTCGTCGGCTGACCCGAGGCCCGGGTCAGCCTCCTAGAGCACCCTGCGCTCGCGCAGACCGCTGATCCGGTCCCAGTCCCACCCGAGCACGTCGAGGAGCACCTCCTCGGTGTGCTGTCCGAGCTCGGGCGCGGCGCCTTGGATGGCGCCGGGGGTCTCGGAGAGCCCGACGGGGATGCCGACCACCCGCGTCGGGCCGTGCTGGGGATGTTCGATCTCGGTCACGTAGCCGTTCTCGATCATCTGCGGATCCGTCGGCAGGTCGTCGACGGAGTTGACGATGGTGAAGATGAAGTCGCCCGGGTCCTTGCGCAGGCGCTCGAGCCAATCGTCGCGGGATCGGCTCGCGAAGGCCTCGTCGAGGATGGCCACGCAGGCCTCCGCGTTCTGGCTGCGGGCCCCCATGTCGCGGAAGCGTTCGTCGGTGGCGAGCTCGGGCCGACCGATCGCACGCGCGAAGTCCGGCCAGTAGCGATCGCTCTGGAGCATGGCCAGGGCGATCCAGCGGTCGTCCGCGCAGCGATAGTGGTTCCACAGCGGATTGAAGGATCGCCTGCGGAAGCTGCGCGGGAAGGCGAAGCCCGCCATGAGCTTCATCGAGAGCGACAGGCCCTGGAGGAACGCCATCGACCCCAGGTGCGACGCCTGCACCTCCTGGCCCACACCGAACCGCTCCCGCGCGACCAGCGCAGTCATCACCCCGTAGGCGAGCATGATGGCGCCCATCTGGTCGGCGATCCCCCCGGCGATCCCGAGCGGGGGCATGTCCGGCTCGCCCGCCCCCATCATGATGCCCGAGCGCGCGAGGCCCAGGTGGTCGAAGGAGGGTTGGTCGCTGTCCGGGCCCTTCGGCCCGTAACCGCTGGCGCTGGCGTAGACGAGCTTCGGGTTGTGCTGGCGGAGCGTCTCGTAGTCGAGCCCGAGGCGCGCCGCCACGCCCTGGCGGTAGTTCTGCACGAACACGTCGGACTTCGCGACGAGCTCGTACACGACCTCCCGCGCCTCGTCCTGCTTCAGGTCGAGGGTGAGGCTCTTCTTGTTGCGGTTGTTCGCCTCGAAGTACCAGTTGGGCCGGTCGCCCCCGCTCTGGCCCCCCACCGCGGAAATGTGGCGGCCGGGGTCGCCGGTGTCGCGCTGCTCGATCTTGATGACCTCGGCGCCGAGGTCGCCCAGCATCGCAGAGCAGACGGGGCCCTGCTGCCAGATCGTCCAGTCGAGAACCCGGATGCCGTCGAGAGGGCCGGGCATGGGAAACCTCCGGGCCGTCGGCCTACTGGAGATAGTTCGAGCCGCCGAGGCGCCGCGCCTTGGGGTCGATGCGCACGTGGACCACCGCCACCTTGCCGGAGCCGAGCGCCCGGTCGAGGGCGGGGCGGATCGCGTCGGGCTGCTCCACGTACTCCGCATGGCCGTCCACCATCTCGGCCAGCTTCTCGTAGCGGGCGGGAAGCAGCGATGCGATGCGGGGAGCCCCGGCGGGCAGCATGGAGTCCTGGATCATGTGACCCGCGATGCCCTCGTTGTTGGCGACTACGAAGACGGGCGTCGCCCCCACCCGCGCGGCGGTCTCCACCACCATGGCGGCGGCTCCGAAGGCGTAGTCGCCGAGCACAGCGACCGACGGACGGTCCGGACAGGCGAGGCTCGCGCCCAGCGCGTAGGGTGCGCCCACGCCCATGCAGCCCGTGGTGCCCGCGTTGAGACGCCCCCGGCTCCTGTAGCTCGGCAGCATGGAGCGACAGATCCCCATGATGGTCTCCCCTTCGGCGGTGACGATCGCGTCCCGGGGCAGCGATTCCGCCACCTCGTGGACCAGCCGGTAGGGGTTGATGGGGATGGAGTCGTCGCCCAGCGCCTGGGCGACGACTCCCTCGTTGTGCTCGCGCTTCTCGCGCAGAGTGTCGAGCCAGCCGCTCGTCGCCGAAGCCAGGGTGCGGCCCGCCAGGGCGTCCGCCAGCGCCCCGGTGGCGACCGCCGCGTCGGCCACGACGCCGAGGTCGACCGGGGCGCCGGAGGTGAGCTCCTCGGCCTCCACGTCGATCTGCGCGAGCTTCGCATCCTTGGCGAAGCGGCGTCCCATGCCGAAGATCCAGTTGAAACGGCCGCCCACCATCACGACGACGTCGGCACCTCCGAGGGCCTGGGAGCGCGCGGCGTTCACGAAGGCGTCATGGTCGTCGGGGAGCGTCCCGCGGGCCATGGGAGAGCACACGTAGGGGATCCCCTGATCGGCGAGGCGCGCCAGCGCCGAGCCCGCGTCCGCCCAGGCGGCACCCTTGCCGACGATCAGCAGCGGCCGCTCCGCGCCGGCGAGCCAGTCGGCGATGCGCGCGATGGCTGCAGGGTCCGGGTGAGGGCGGGTGATCTCGGGCGCGCTCCGCAGGGGGGCCTGCTCCTCGGGCACGCGGCGGGCGATCATCTCACCGGGGAAGTCCAGATACACGCCGCCGGGTCGCCCCTCCAGCGCCTTGCCGAGCGCCAGGTGCACCCACTCGCCGATCCGCTGGGTCGAGTCGACCTGCCCGGTCCATTTGCAGGCCGGCCGCGCAAAGGCTGTCTGGTCGGCCTCCTGGAATCCACCGATTCCCCGGGTGCTTCCGAAGGCCGAGCCGCCCAGCACCACCAGAGGCATGGCGCTCTCGGTGGCCACGTACAGCGGGGTGACGGCGTTGGTGGTCCCCGGGCCCGAGCCGGTCACGAGGACGCCCGGCCGGCGCTTCTGGTAGCCCCAGGCGGAGGCCATGAAGCCGCCGTTCATCTCGTGGCGGCAGCCAACCACCCGCAGCCCCGCCTCCTGGGCGCCGGCGAAGACCTCGATCATGGGCCCCGCCACGACCCCGAACAGGGTGTCGATACCGGCCGCTCGGAGCTGCCGGGCGACGATCTGTCCGCCGTTGATTTCGGCCATCCCCGCCTCCCGCCTTGCCTCCGTCAGGCACACTAGCGGGTCGGCCAGAGGCGGGCGCCCTCCAGAGGTGTGAGATCGCAGCACTCGGGCGCGGGTGGGGGAGGATCTCCTTCCCGAGTCGGACCGCTCGTGGCACAACTTGTTCAGCTGTGCAAGCATGTTAGTCATGCGTACAAATGGCGCGCCGGCTGACCCGCAGCCTGACGCCCGCGCACGGATCCTCGAAGCGGCGCTCACGAGCTTTGCCAGCGACGGCTATGACGGTGCCACCACCCGGGAGATCGCGCGCCGGGCCCGAGTGCCGCTGGGCCTGCTCCGCTACTACTTCGGCGACAAGCTCAAGCTCTGGCAGGCCTCGGTGGACCGGGCCGTGGCCGAGATCCGGAGCGGGCTCGACACCCCGCTCGACGTGGCCCAGGGCGACGGCGACGATCTGTCCGGCATCCGCGCGGCCATTCGGACCCATGTCCACTACGTGGCGCGCAACCCCGAGTTCGTCCGCCTCATGCACGACGAGGGAAGGCGGCGGGGCCCGCGAATGCGCTGGCTCGTGGACCGGCACGTGAAGCCGATCTTCGCCCGCCTGATCCCCATGGTCCGCCACCTCCAGGAGCGGGGTCGGCTCCCCGCTGACATCGACCCGCTCCACTTCGTCTACTGCCTGATCGGCGCCATCGACGTCATCTTCCACCAGGCCGAGGAATGCCGGCGCGTCACCGGTGTCGACCCCAAGGATCCGGCGGTCGTCGAGGCCCATGTCCGGGCCGTCGAGTTCATGCTGCTCGGCGCCCCGCCCGCCGCTGCAACCCCACGTCGAGCCCCAGGGAGATAGAAATGGAGAATCGGAAGATCGCCTACTGGTTGACGACGGGGCTCTTCTGCCTCGTGCTGGGCTTCTCGGGGGTGGCCCACTTTCTCCATGTCGAGTTCATCGTCGAGAGCATGGCCCTGCTGGGGTACCCCGTGTACTTCATGACGATCCTCGGCAGCTTCAAGATGCTGGGCGTCGCTGCGCTGTTGGCGCCCAGAATGCCGCTGCTGAAGGAGTGGGCCTATGCGGGCTTCGCCTTCAACCTGATCGGAGCCACGGCTTCGCACCTCTACGCCGGCGAGCCGTTCAGCCACTGGATCCGGCCTCTGGCCGTGCTGGGAATTGGCGTCGCCTCGTACCTGCTCCGGCCCGCCTCGCGACGGCTGCCCGACAGCGTCACTCTTGCGAACGCGACCCCGGGCAACGCGGAGGCGCCCGCCGCCTCGCCGCCACTCGCGCATTCTTGAGCGAAGGGAGATCCCGTGGATCCCAGCTACGTAAACGTGATGGAGATCGGCGAGCTGATCTATGTCCTGCTGGTCTACGTGTTTCACGGCGCAATCGCGTTGGCCCAAGCCGGTCTGGCGTGCTTTCTGCTGGCCACGGGCTTTGGCGCGCTACTGGGGCAGAAGCCCGACGCCCCGCGAGGGTGGGGCGCCCTGCGCGTGGTCCTGGGCCTGATGCTCGTCGCTCCGCTCGCGGTCGGCGCACCGGTCGCGATCTCGATCGTTGCCGCCGTGCTGGCGTTCGGCGTGCTGGTGTCCTTCGAACGCCGGGCGCCGGCGACGATCACGCGGTCCGGGCGCCTGGTTCGCCGATCGGCCGTGGCCTTCGCTGGGATCGCTGCCCTCTTCATGCTGTGGGAGCGTGAAGACAACCTCGCGCTTGGCGCCGACCTGCTACTGAACACCATCGAGTTCCGTGACGAAGAGCTGGCGTGGCAGCAATCGAACGACCCGCGCTCGCCCAAGGTTGGGGACCTGGCGCCCGACTTCGAGCTGCAGGACCCCACGGGCAAGGTGCAGGTGCGGCTATCGGACTTCCGGGGCAAGCGACCGGTGGCCCTCGTCTTCGGAAGCTACACCTGACCCCCCTTCAGCAACGGGACCGTGCGTCTCAAGGAGCTCTACGCAGAGTATCGCGACGACGTCGAGTTCATCGTCGTCTACGTGAAGGAAGCGCACCCCAGCGATCGGTGGTGGCTGGGTCGGACGCGCACCCAGCGGCTGGTGCACCAGTGGATGGGAAGCCTGAACCGCATCGACGTGGAGGATCCGGTGACGCTCGAGCAGCGCCGGAAGGTCGCTGCCAGCTGCCAGGCAAACCTGTTCGACGGCGTGGTTCCGCTGTACGTCGACACCATCGCGAACGAGGTCGCCGTCGCCTACACGGCTCGGCCCACCCGCATCTACCTCATCGGCCGGGACGGCCGCGTGGCCTACAACCCCGGGATCGGCCCGTTCGGCTTCAGCCCGGACCATCTCGAGCCGTTCATCCAGCGGGTTCTGTCGCAGGAACGGGGGGAGGATGGGGTATGAGGGCCATGAAGCCCCTGTTCCTGCTCACGGACCTGGGGTTCATCGCCTACTGGGCGATCTCCCTGCTGGTCTTGATCGGGGTCGACGTGGTACCGGCATCCTGACGATCTGGCCCTGCTGCTTCCTGCCGCGCCTCACCCGAGCGGGAAAGGCGCCCTCCTGCTGAGGACGGGCTAGCGCGCGGCGGCGGCGGGCGACGAGTCTCCCGCCTTGGCCACCAGCCCGCGCCAGCGGAAGGGCGAGGCCAGGTTGGCCCAGAACCCCATCGGGAAGCGGGGCAGCGCCTCGATGCCGATCTCCTCGGGTGGCTCGCGATGCTCGGGCAGGTAGCGGGTGCCGAAGATCACGTCCCAGAGGATCAGATTGCCTCCGTAGTTGCGATTGGACTCTTCGATGCGCTTGGAGTGATGCCAGCGGTGGAGCTCGGTCATGCTGAAGATCCAGTTCAACGGGCCGATCCGGACGGGCAGGTTCGAGTGCTGGTAGGCACCGTGGACGGCGGAGAAGAGGTTCACCAGCGCGAACACCGGCAGCCCCGCCCCGAGCAGGGCCAGCGGCACCATCTTGACGGCGCCCACCAGGAAGAGATCGATGGGATGGAAGCGGGCGGCGTTCAGCCAGTAGAGACGCGGGGCGCTGTGGTGCGTCGCGTGGAAGCGCCACATCCACGGCACCTCGTGCATCATTCGGTGGAAGGAGTACTCGACGAACTCGGCCACGAACAATCCGAGGGCCAGCTGTGCGAGGAGCGGCCATCCCACGGGCCAGAGCCCCAGTCCCACGCGCTCCGAGAGGGCGGCACCGGCCGCTGCCGCGGCCACGAGAAGCGCCGGCGTCAGCACTCCGCCCAGGACTCCGTTGGTGAGCGCCAGGCCGATGTCGGTGCGCAGATCGCCGTGGGAGCGCAGCCAGCTGTCATGCCAGGGCAGCAGGCGCTCCGACACCGCGAGGGTGGCGTACGCCGCCACGATCATCGCCACGGTGACGGCATTGGGGTCGGCTCCGCGCCCGATGGCGACCAACGATCCGCCGATGGTGAGTGTGATGAGGACCGGGAACCCCGAGGCCGCGAAGATCTGCTCGAAGCCCGAGAGCCGTCTCGGCTCGACACGAACGCCGGTCGCTTCCCTCGCGGGGGCCAGCAGAGCTGCAGGATCCCGTGAGCCTTCGATCCCCATGACGCTCCCGAAGATACACCCGCAGCGGCGTGCTGCCCGGGCGGGCGCACTCCGTCCGTGACCGACTATCCTACCCCGGGCCCGCGCCCGGAGGCCTGCCGACGATGGCGGATCTGATTCGCGATACACAGGTAGAACCCCTGGGCCCCGGCCGGTACCGAGCACAGCTCGCCGAGGCCTGGGCCTTCCAGGGCCCCATGGGCGGCTACCTGGCGGGCGTGGCGCTGCGCGCGATCGCGGCCGAGAGCCCGCAGCCGCGACCCGCGAGCTTCACCTGCCAGTTCCTGCGCGCGGGTCGCTTCGGGTCGGTCGAGATCGAGGTCACCCGCCTGCGCTCCAGCAAGCGCACCGACGCGCTCCGCGCCGAGCTGCGACAGGACGGAGAGACCCTGCTCTGCGCGCAGGCCTGGATGGTGGCCGACGGTCTCCAGGGACTGGCGCACCGTGGCGGGCAGATGCCCGATGTCGGCAGGCCCGCAGAGCTCGACGGCTTCGAGGATCTCATGGACAACTACGACGAGTGGCCTCCGCTCTGGCGCAGCGTGCGCGGCAAGCCGTCCGGGTGGATGACTCCGGAGCCTCGGGAGCCGATCTGCAACTTCTGGATGCGGCTGCTGGAGACGCCCACTCTCCCAGGCCCCCTCGATGATGCCGTCCGCCAGCTGCTGTGGATCGACGTGCCTCCCTGGAACGCCGTGGTCTCCGCCCATGGCTTTCCGATCCGCTACATGGCTCCGAACCTCGATCTCACGGTGCAGTTCCACCAGTTCGCGCCGGAGGCAGAGTGGGTGCTCTGCTCCGGGCTCTCACCCCACGCCGGTGCCGGGCTGGCAGGCTCGGTGAGTCAGCTGTGGACCGAGGACGGGCGGCTGCTGGCCTCCGGAACGGCCCAGCTGCTGTGCCGGCCGAATCCCATGTACGAGGAGCAGCTCGCCGTCGAGAATCAGCGGGCGCAGGAGCGCGACCCGGAGGGCGACTGATGCGAAGGATCCGCGTCGTCAGGCGGCCCCAGACACCCTCGGGGCCGCCAGGAACGCCTCGATCCAGTCCGGCCTGGTGGTGTGCCACCGAATCACCTCGAGGCCGCACTCACTCATCTCGTTGTCGAGGCCCCGTTCTTGTAGATCGCGTGACGTGGGGACCTCGGGGTTCCCGGGTATCCAGAAGAACCACCACAGGGCGCGAAGCAAGCGAGAGAGCCGAGTCGCGGGCCTGCCATGTTCGATCGCGAGCACGCGGCCTTCGGGGGCGCAGAGGCGGCGGGCCTCACGCAGCACCGCGAGTCGGGTCGAGCAGGGCATCTCGTGGAGCGCGAGCCCGATCAAAACGCGGTCGTAGCTCTCGGTGGGCAGTCCGGTCCGCGCGGCATCCCCCAGGATGTAGGTCACCTGCGCCTTCCGGAGCTTCCGGCGCGCCCGTGCAATCTGCCCCTGCCCAAGATCCACTCCGGTGACCGAGATTCCTGGCACCTCGGCCAGCATCGCGCGCTCCATGCTTCCGGTCCCGCAGCAGAGCGACGCGACCTTCTGACCTGGCTCGAGATCGAGCCACCGAGCGAACTCGCTGCGACACGCGCGCTCGCCACCCAGCGGGATGAATCCCCACCACACGATCAGGTCGTACAGAGGGCTCGCCACCGCGTAGGCCAGCCACAAGAAGCGGCTCGCGTAGCCCGTCTCCGACGAGTCCTGCATGGAAGCCAAGTCTCCATCGCGCGCGCCGGATGCAGAGCGTACCATGACACCCATGGGGGGTGCCGACAAGGCGCTGCAGCCGGGATCATGCTTCTCAACCGCCTAGAGTACGCGCTCATGAACAACCCCATCCGTGCCGCCATCCAGCGGCACTTCGAAGCCCGGAGACTGCTCCGCATGGGCGGCGCCATGGGCGGCGGGCGCGCCCTCGAGATCGGCTGCGGGCGCGGAGTCGGTACCGAACTCATCCTGGGAGGCTTCGGCGCCGATTCGGTCGATGCGTTCGACCTGGATCCGCGCATGGTTGCTCAAGCTCGAGCGCGGCTTTCGCCGCACGGCTCCCGGGCTCGTCTCTGGGTCGGTGATGCCAACGCCATCAGTGCTCCCGACGCGACCTACGATGCCGTCTTCGACTTCGGCATCATCCACCATGTTCTCGAGTGGCGCGGCGCCCTGGCGGAGATCCAGCGGGTTCTCAAGCCGGGTGGTTGCTTCTACGCCGAAGAGGTCCTTCGGCGCTTCATCGTGCACCCCATCACCCGTCGTCTTCTCGAACACCCCCAGAGCGATCGCTTCGATTCGGCCAGCTTTGTCCGAGAGCTGGAAGCATCGGGACTCGATTGCATCGCGACCGAGGAGCTGTGGGGCGCCTTCGCGTGGTTCACGGCGCGCAAGCGAGCGGCCTGACAAGAGGCGCTGCAGCAGACCCTGCGCTCCAGCCAACGATCTGCCTGGCTGGAGAGGGCGTTCACGAGTGGCGATCTGGCGGTCCGCGGGCCGTCCAACCTCAAGCGTTCCCGGCGAGCAGCCGATGTCCCCTTCAACCCCCATGGAGGGAAGCTCGATGTCAGGCGGTGCATGGGGCGCTGCAGCGCTCGCGCTGGTCGCACTGGCGGCCGGGGCGGGGATGGCAGGAGAAGACGCAGGCTCAGCGCACGGACGCGAGCTGTTCCAGCTGTACTGCTCGTCCTGTCACGGTGGAAACGGGTCAGGGAACGGTCCAGTGGCTGCGGCGCTGCGCATGCCGCCTGCGGATCTCAGGCGCATCGCGGCGCGGCGCGGCGGCTCGTTCCCCGCCGAGGAGGTCGCTGCGTACATCGATGGGCGCCGCGACGTGGCGGCCCATGGCACGCGCCAGATGCCGGTCTGGGGCTACGTGCTCGGCGAAAAGTTCCGGCGCCGGCAGGCACCGGAGGAAGCGGTGGCCGCGGAGATCCGACTGCTCGTGGAGCACCTCCGATCGATCCAGCTCCCGCAGGTGCCCGGCGAATCGAGTCCGTGAGGCATAGGCGACGGATCGTAGGGGCAAGATGAAAAAGAGGGCCGCCGAAAGGCGGCCCCCTCTGTTTCAGGCTCAACGCCTGACTCGAAGCCTAGAAGGAATTGTCCGCATTGTTGACCGGAACATACGGCCGCATCATCTCGTTGTCTTCGTGGTCGAGGATGTGGCAGTGCCAGACGTACCCGGGCCCGATCGGATCAATGGCATCAGCGACCTTTCCCATTCTCCCGCCGTTGAGCAGATGCGGTCAAGATCCAAGCAATTTTCGCCCCAGCAAAACGCTGCGGCGGCCACCCAGACGGCTCGAGTGCATCGGTCCGTGGTAGAGTCCGGCGGCGATCCCGGTTCCGGGAAAAGCAGGGCTCATGTCGGCGAAGAAGACCCTCCCCGATCTGCTCCATCGAACGCGTGAGGTCCGCGGAGAAGAGGTCTTCTACGGCTTCTCCAATGGTCTCACGATCAAGACCGAGATCTTCAACAAGAGCGACCGACTGCGAATCCTTCCGCTGGGAACTCCCCAGGGAAGCTTGATGAACCATGTGCTGGGCTTCCCGGACTCGGTCCGCGACAAGCGTGTCTTCGAGCCCTTTGCGGGCTCGGGGGCGCTCGGCTTCATGGCCCTGAAGGCCGGCGCCGCCCACGTCGATTTCCTGGACGTGAACCCCCGGGCAGCGGAGTTTCATCGCGAGAACGCTGGCCTCAGCCAGATCTCCTCCAGTCGCTTCACCTCGATCACGGGCGACATTGCGAACTTCGCTCCAGAGCGAAAGTGCGATCTGATCCTCGCCAACCCACCGTTCGTTCCAACTCCCGAGGGAATCGAAGGCACGATTACCTCCAACGGCGGTCCGGAGGGAAGCCGTTTCGTCGGGATCCTGCTCGACCGCTTGGAGCGGCTCCTCGAGCCCGGCGGGAGGGCGCTGATCTACGTCTTTCAGCTCACGAAGGACGCCAGGCCTCTGATCGTGGAGCGGCTCGGCGCCACCCTGGAGCGCCGTCCGGTCGAGCTCACAGCTGCGCAGAAGCAGCCGATCCCCTTCGAGACCTACTGCAGGGCATACCTTCAGCTGTTTCCGAAGGCCAGCTCCGCCATCGACCACTGGCGGTCCGACCTGCTTGGAAGACACGGAGGCGACCTGGCTCTCTGCCACTACGTGGTCGACGTCGGTCCGCAGTCGGGCGGCCCCGCGGATTGCATCCTCCGCGAGAACTTCGCAGAGAAGTTTGGCGAGGCCTTCTTCGTCCCGTCCGGGAACCCAGCGGAGCTGGCGTTCGGCAGGGTCTTCGAGAACTTCACTCCCGTCGCTCCAGAGGACTGAACCTCATGACGGACCCGAGCCCGCCGCGCCTCTCAGATCCGGGCAGGGTGGACCGGAGCGCCGGTGACGTCGACGCGGATGCGGAGCAGGGACCCGCGCCGCTCGGGCTCCTCGCGGTTGTCGCCCGTGACGACGACGAGGTCGCGGCGATCGGAGCCCGCGAAGCACAGGCTCGTCACCAGCGAGGCCGGTACCTCGAGGCTGCGGTCGCGGCGGCCGTCGGGGGTCAGGCGGTCCACACGGCCACCGCCCGCGATCGCGACCCAGAGGCATCCCGCCTCGTCGAAGGCCAGACCGTCGGGCGCACCCGGGCGCTCGATCTCGAGCTCGCGGCGGTTCGCCACGCCCCCGTCCCGTAGCAGATCGTGCACCACGATCACGCGGCGGCGCGTGTCGCTGTGGTAGAGCCTCCGCTCGTCGGGCGAGAGCCCGATCCCGTTGGCGTGCACAAGGCCCCCGTAAAGCTTCGAGGCTCGGCCCTCGCCTTCGACGCGCCAGCACTCGCCCGGGGTGGGCTTGGCGTCGGGATCGAAGACCGCGAAGCGCAGCGCCCCACCGTAGACGCGTCCCAGAGCATCGGTACAGATGTCGTTCCAGCCGGGGAGATCGGGGATCGAGAAGAGCGCACGGCTCACTCCAGATCGCACGTGGACGAGATCGCGGCCGGATACGACGACACCTCCGTCTGCGTGGAGCGCGATCCCGCCCACGCCGCGGCGCTTCGGCACGATCGTCTCCAGCGTCCCGTCCGGAGCCCGGCGATAGACCCCGCCGCCGAGGACGTCGCTGAAGTAGAGTCCGTCCTCCGCGTCGACGCTCGGTCCCTCGACGAGGCCGTAGCCGGAGGCGAGCGTCTCGAAGCGCATGGTCCCCTCCTGGGCTGCCGCCGTCCGAGCGTACCCCGGGACGAGTCCTTCGGCGACGTCCAACCCCCGCATCGGGCCATCCTGCCCTACGATGCGAACGGGCCCGTTCGGCCCATGGGC
>JBDLIK010000031.1:0-13278 GCA_039714895.1 Myxococcota bacterium
GGCCCGGGACCGAAGGCGTTCTGCCCCCGCACGCGCCAGTGGTAGGTCGTGGCATGCGACAGCGCGCCCGGGGGAGGCACCAGACTCCTCGAGTCCGCGTCGACGTTCAGGACCAGCGATGCGAACCAGGGGTCCGTGGCGAGCTGCACCTCGAACCCCTCCGCCACGGCCAGCCACTCGAAGGTCGGCATCAGATCGACGGACGCAGCGCCCGCCACGGGTGACAGGAGCAGCGGAGCCCCGGGAGGCCCCGAGGCTGCCGCGGTGCTGTACCTGCCGACGGCCGACCAGCTGCCCGTGCCACTCGCGTCCACTCCCCGCACCCGCCAGAAGTAGCTCTCGGCGTGGGCCAGCACTCCGAAGCTCGGAGCGTACTCGAGCGCCGGACCCGGGATCGTCGCCTCCTCGACGCGGTGCGAGGCAACGAAGTCCTCCGAAGTCCCGATCTGCAACTCGAAGGAGTCGCCCGCGCCCAGCCAGCGGAGGGTGGGCGTGAGCGACACGTTCGCGGCACCCTCGAGGGGCTCGACCAGGGTCGGCGCCTCCGGCCCGACTCGCCCCGGGACCCACTCGAAGGCACCCAGGTCCGGAGCGGCGCCGCTGTAGTCCGTGACATCGAGGTCGAGGACCGTCAGGCCCTGCCAGGTGTAGAAGGCGGTCCCGGCGTCGATCGCCGGACTCTCCGCCACCAGATCGAGATCCGCACCGAGCAGCGGATCCACGGAGAAGTTGGTGGCGGCATCCAGGTTCGAGTTGCTCGCCACCGCTGCGTTGTCGTGAAACATGTTGAAGGCAACTTCCGAGTTCCCATCCACGTTCTTGAGCGCCAGCACCGGGTGGCCCACGAAGAGGTTGTTGAGCACCACCGCATTGTCACCGCCCGTCATGCCGTGGTTGTTGCCCCGGAAGGTGTTGCCGATGACGTAGATCCGCTCTTCGATGCTCGCGCCCTCGTAGTTCTCCCGGGTGTTGGCGCCGCTCATCATGCCCAGTCCGGCCTCGGCGTTGTCGTAGATTGCGTTGTGGCTGATCTCGAAGCGGCGGTTGGTGATCCGGTCGTAGTCGATCAGCTGGATCCCATCTTCCTGGTTGCCGTAGATCCGGTTGTGCCGGATCACGTAGTCGAGGGTCGGGCCCGTATAGGGCTGCAGCCGGATCTCGATGCCGTCGCCGCCGTTGTTCCGGATCGTGTTGTGCTCGATCACGATGTCTACGGCCGAGTCCGGATCGATGCCGTCGTCGCTGTTCTCCTCGAAGAGGTTGTAGCGGCACGTCCCGCCGCTTCCGTCCTCGTAGTCGACCCCGTCCGAGGTCCAGCGGATCCTGTTGCGCACCAGATGGATCTTCGCGCGCACGGCGAGCCCGTCATCTGCATTCTGGATGGTGAGGCCCGCGATGGTGGCGCCATCCTCCGCGCTGGAGGGCACCTCGATAGCGGCCGCGCGGCCCATCCCATCGAGGAGGGTGGTCTCGATGTACGACTCGTCGCCGGTGGTCGCAAACCAGGACGCCAGCGTCACGGCCTTGCTGAGGATCGGGTTCTCCTGGTAGAGGCCGGGAGCGAGCAGGATGAGGTCTCCACTGGCGGCCGCATCGTGGGCTTCCTGGATCGATGCGTAGTCGCCGGGTACCTCGAGGGTGGCTCCCTGAGCAGCGGTGACGGCGATGAGGACCTCCGCCTCGCCGCTCTCGAGCACGCCATCGCTGGCGCGGTAGCTGAAGCTGTCGGACGTGGTCGTGCTGCCGTCGTGGACGTAGCTGAAGGAGCCGTCGCCGGAGAGGCTCAGGGTGCCGTTCTGGACGTCGCGCGACAGGATCGCCGCGAGGGAGGCCGCGCCAACGTCGTTGGCCAGCACGCCTGGAGCCGCACGGGCGAGCGAGGCCCCGCGGGCCACCAGGTAGACACCGTCATCGACGGCCACCGGCGGCTGATCACTCTGGCCATACACGACCCGGCCGAACGCGCCGATCGCGCACAGACCCAACAAACCAACAGCTGCGTGAGCGATTGCTCGCCGGCGCAAGAGCCTTCTCGGTGGATGAGCGAGGAACAGAGGACAGGATCGCGGACGATTGTACCTCGTGGATCCGCGGCCATGGGGTTCGAAAGGCCATCCGACCGGAAGCATTCCCTCTTCGCTACGCGACCGAACGGCAGAGCGGGAGCAGCCGATAGGCAGAACGCTGCAGGCCCGGTCGCTCGGCTCCCCGGACCTGGCTCTGGTCCTGCGGTCCGGTGTGCTTCCAGCCGACCGGCTAAGCTCGGCCGCGTGTCACTCTCTGCGAAGGTCCTGCTCGGCCTCGGACTGGGGATCCTGACCGGGCTCTTCTTCGGCGAATCCGTGGCATTTCTAGCCCTGCCCGGGCGCGCCTTCGTGGTGCTGCTCCAGATGACCGTGCTGCCTTACGTCTCGGTGGCGATGATCTACAGCCTGGGAAGCCTCGACCCGGCCGGTGCCCGGTCCCTGGCGCGCCACGCCGGCACCTTTCTCCTGATCATCTGGGGCCTGACCCTGGCCGTCGTCCTGAGCGTCCCCCTCGCCTTTCCAGACTGGCAGGCGGCCTCGTTCTTCAGCTCGAGCCTGCTCGAGAGCAGCCCGCCCTTCGACCCCGTGGGCCTGTTCCTGCCGGCCAATCCGTTCAAGGCGTTCGCGGACGGGGTGGTGCCCGCCGTCGTCGTCTTCAGCGTGGTCCTGGGCGTCGCCCTGATGGCTTCCGGCACCAAGCGGGCGCTGCTCGAGAGCCTGGGCACGCTCCAGGACGCGCTCCAGCGCGTCGCGGGGTTCGTCGTCAACCTGGCGCCCTACGGTGTCTTCGCCATCGCCGGTGAGGCGGCCGGCACCATGCGCGGGGACGAGCTCCTGGGCCTGCAGGTCTATGCCGCCGCCTACGTCGCTGCGGCGCTCGCCCTTGCTTTCTGGGGACTCCCGGTCCTCGTCACCGCTCTGACCCCGTTTCGCTACCGGGACTTTCTGGTCCATGCGCGCGCAGCCCTCATCACCGCCTTCGCCACGGGAAGCGTCTTCGTCGTGCTGCCGCTGCTGGCCCAGCGAAGCAAGGAGATCCTGGCGACCCGGCCGGAGGCGCGAGAGAGCGAGGACGTGGTCGGCGTGATCGTCCCGATCGCCTTCGCGCTCTCCAGCGCTGGAAAGCTCCTCTCGCTCGCCTTCGTGCTCTTCGCCGGCTGGCTCTCGGGCTTTCCCGTAGCGCCGGACGAGCTGCCGAGCTTTCTCATCAGCGGTCTGTTCAGCTTCTTCGCGAGTACTGCGGTCGCGATCCCGTTTCTGCTCGACCTCTTCCACATCCCCGCCGACACCTTCCAGCTCTTCCTGATCGCCGACAACGTCGTGGGAAACCGCTTCGGCTCGCTGCTCGCGGCGGTTCACATCCTGTCACTGACCCTGCTCGCCGCCTGCGGGGCAGCGGGGTTGATCTCCGTGCGCTGGAGGCGTCTGGCACGCTGGGCCGTGGTGACGCTCGTGCTCGTGCTGGGGGGGCTGGGCGGCGTCCGCCTGGCGTTTCAGGCCGTGGACCGCCCCTACCAAGGCTACCGGAACTTCGTCGAGCGCTCGCTGTTGCTCCCCAGGGCACCCGCCAGCGAGCTCCAGGCGCCTCCGCCGGGCGCCCCGGGGACCACCCTCGAGCGCATTCGGAGGACCGGAAGGCTGCGCGTCGGCTGGCGCCGGGATCGCCTTCCGCTCGTCTTCCGCAACGCTGGCAACGAACTCGTGGGCTTCGACGTCGAAATGGCCCATTCCCTGGCCCGGGACCTGGCCGTGCGGGTGGAGTTCGTGCCGATCGAGCTGCAGCGGGGGGTTGAGCTCCTGGATGCCGGAGCCATCGACGTGATCATGTCTGGAATCGCGATCACTCCAGCGCACCTGGAGAATTCGGCGCTGACGGCCCCTTACCTCGAGGAGACGCTGGCCTTCATCGTCCCCGACCACCGACGCAGCGAGTTCGCCAGCCGCCAGGCGCTGCGCCGGCATGCATCCCTGCGGCTCGCGATTCCGGATCACGGCTACTACGAGGCCCTGATGCGCGCGTATCTGCCCCAGGCCGAGCTCGTCAGAGTGGACTCGCCGCGGGATTTCTTCCGGAGCGGGCCCGAGGAGTTCGACGGTCTCGTCTTCAGCGCCGAGAGCGGCTCCGCCTGGACGCTCATCTACCCACAGTTCGCGGTGGCCGTACCCCATCCGGATGTCCTCAAGATCCCACTGGGCTACGCCGTGAAGCGTGGCGATTCGAGGATGGTCTCCTTCTTGAACGCCTGGATCGGTCTCAAGCAGAGGGACCGCACCACCGAGCGGCTCTTCGAGTACTGGCTCGAGGGGATCGACCCGCCCGAATCGAAGCCCCGCCGCTGGTCGGTGCTACACGACGTCCTCGGCGTGGGCGCGGCGCGGCCGGTGTCGCGGCAAGCAGACTGATGCAACGCCCGGGTCCGCCCCTACGCTTTCCAGGCGTGGAGGGGTACCGCGTCAGCTCGACGATCCACTCCCCAGCCAACCCGTTTCGAGCCAGGCGGCGCAGTCCGGGGTGAGCACGCGCTCCTTCGCTGCCTCGTAGAGGGACAGATCTTGGGCGGTGAGGACGTCGCGCCAGCGTCCGTTCGTCCCCTTGAAGATGAACGAATCCGCACCGCCCTTGAAGGCACCGCGCAAGGGCTCATCCATCGTCGCCTTGTAGTCCTTCTTCATCTGATCGAAGCTGGACGACTCGAGGACCCGCTCGAGCTCCTCATCGGTCAGCTCGAACCCGAGGTACCCGGCAAGACGCAGGATCTGACCCCGCAGGTCAGCCAACATGTCCGCGTAGTGGAAGAAGCGGATGTTCTCCAGATCCCGGTAGGGCCAGTAGGTCTGGGTGTGGTGAAGATTGCTCCAGAAGGGCCAGCCCTCGGACTCCCATCCGAACCATCCGCGCGTCATCCATTCGTGCCACAGCTCGCGGATGGAATCCGCCGCGGGAGGGTCGGGGAGCGACTCCCCCGACCAGCCGGACCTTTCGTTCAGCCGCTGCATGATCTCGTCGGTGTAGCTCCCATAGTGGTTCCAGAGCGACATGAAGACATCACGCGCATCCCGAGCGACCACCACGTACTTGACCCGGGGGTAGTAGGGGAGCCCGTCGAGCGGGAGGTGGGACTTGACGAAGCGCCGGTGGGTCTGTGCCTCGAGGCCCGCCGCGACCTCTTCCAGGGGCCCGTGGAATCGCGCATCGATCCAGGGCGACACGAGACCCACCGGAAGCGCGCTCGGGGTGTCCTTGAAGATCAGCAGATGCAGGATCTGCTGCATCCAGGTGGTTCCGGACTTGTAGGAGGTCGTGACGATGATGTCGTCATCGCGCGGCTGGAAGGCCCTCCAGCGCGTCGAGTCGAGGTGGTGGTTCTTGTACTCGCGAGTGGGGCTCGGGAGATTCGTCGTCATGGTCCGGATCATAGGACGTGAATCTGGCTCCTGTCGCGGGACCGAGTTCACTCACTCAGAGCCCCTTCGAGGGCCTGGCGGTAGATCTCGACGTCTCCGAGCCGTCGATTGGCGTACTCGCTCTCGAGACTCCCGATCAGCCATCCAATGCAGGCCGCGGCCCGGATCACCGTGCCCATGGCCGCGACCGCGGCGACCACGCTGCGGTCGAGCGGGAGCCCGTGGGCCGCTAGCGTGGTCCGGTATCGTCCCAGCGATGCACAGGCACCGAACCCGTGACTTGGGCCCGACGTGCGCGCCAGGTCGATCGCTGGGGATCGGATGGCGACGTGGTCCCAGTCGAAGGGCAGTGTCGTGAGGGTGCTTCCGGCGCCCCGCATCCTCACGTTGCGAGAGATGAACGCACCGTGTGTGAGGACCCGTGGAACCCACGCGGTGCGCTCCGCCCATTCGGACCAGCGACCTGTCGCCGTGTCCAGGAGCTCCAGCACGCGCGAGACGAGCAACCCGCCCTCGTCGCCCAGCGCCGGATTGTCGAGAATGGACGCCAGCTGCATCCGGGCAGAGGAGACCTCGACTCGATCCTCCTCGAGATCCCGCCGGGGGATGAGCGCAGGCATCGAGGCGCGCGCCGAGGCGGCGTGAAACCTGCCGAGCCATCTACCGGCTGCCTCCTGATGCGCGGGATCCGAGGACTGGAACTCGGCCGAGCCGACGTACTCCAGGAACAGCACGTCACTCTCCCCGGCGCTCCCGGACGCGAAGCCGAGGAATTCAGGAGTCTCGACCCCGAGATCCGGCAGGATGACCTCGTGTATGAGGCGCTCCAGGTCCAGCCCCCCGGGCGGTCTCACTTTGGCCACCACCGAGGCCCCCGATCCGCCGCTTGGCCGGAGGTGGACCGTCGTGGCGTGCCGCCCACCCGTGAGCAGCTCGGCATCGATGGGGTGATCGGCAGCACCAATCTCCCGCCACGCCTCCACAGCTCGCCGGAGCCCCTCTGCCGCTGCCGGGTCGGCGGCGGATCCTCGGCCCGAGCTCCCTCTCGCCATGCGTGTCACACCCCCTTGCGGCCAGAGGATTGCATGAGTTGGGCCCCCGCGCGGCCCGGGGCGGACTCCCCCTGCCGAGCTGACAGATGCGGGAGGGTCGCAGACGGTCGGGACGTTTTTCTTCCACGCGCGTTCGGGAGCTGATAGGATCGCGGACTCTCCCAACAGCTGTACTTCACGCAGGCAGATCACCTGATGTTGCGCTGGATCGCTCTGCTGATTCCTCTCTCCCTCGTCCCCGGCTGCGGCACGATCAGCTCCTACGCGAGCGACTGCCCGGGGGTCTACTCCGGCTTTCACTACGACCGCGACCTGCTCAGGGAGTACTCGAGCGATCTCGCCACCTGGCTCCCGGAGGGCAGACTCCGCAACGCCTGGGATCCCTGGGCCATCGCGCTGGATCTCCCGATCTCGGCCCTGGCCGACACGGTCACCGTCCCATTGGGGTGGGTCGTCCGCCCCGACCCCGACCCGTTGGCGCACATGGGCTGCCGCTGGCCCTACCTGGAGTACGTAGATACCCGGGCCCGATAGGCTGCCTCCGCTCCGCCTCGGCGACCCGACTCAGCCGATCGCCTCCAGGGCGGCGAGCGCCTCGCGCGCGTGCTGGGCGATGTCGAGCTCGGCCGAGATCACCCGGCGCACCACGCCCTCCGGGTCGATCACGAACGTCACCCGCTTCGACGGCAGCCATCCAGCGGCCCGGGTCAGGCCAAAGGCCTTCGCGACCTTCGAGCCCCGGTCGCTCACCAGTGGGAACGGCAGGTCGAGACTTCTGGCGAAGGAGGCGTGCCGCCCCTCCGAGTCGCTGCTGACGCCGACGACCTCGGCGCCGAGCGCGGCAAACTCCGGGTACTTCCCCCGGAAGTCCCGCGCCTCCACCGTTCAGCCTGGCGTGAAGTCCTTCGGGTAGAAGTAGAGGACCAGCGGCCCGCGGCCCAGCCAGTCCGAGAGCGAAACCTGACTCCCGTCCTGGATCGTGGCCTGGAAGGCCGGCGCCTGCTCGCCTTCGCCGATCATCGCGCCCTCCCGGATGCTGCTGCGACGATAGCACCGCGAAATCGATCGAGTGGCGCCCAACCTCGGGCAATCGAGCTCAGGCGGGCTTGCCCACCGTCTGCAGGGGATCGAGGGAGCGGATTTCGAAGTTCCGGGAGACCCTCCCCACCTCTTCCAAGAAGCCACCGAAGTTCACGTTCAGCGAGAAGCCCATCTCGCCCTCGACGGAGCGGTGGAAGTCGTCGTGGTGGTGGGGGACGATCACCCGGGGCTCGAGGCGGCGCAGGATTCGCGACGTGTAGTCGCGCGTGAAGCCGCGCCCTGCGATCCCCATCAAGAAGTAGTCGACCTGTCGGTGCTCGATCGCCTCGTCCACCAGGTTCGCGCTGCCCTGGTGGTAGAAGCCCACTCCTGCCACCGCGACGTGGATGCCGTAGACCTGGCCGCAGCGGAAGCGGCCCGCGCCGAGCCCGTCCAGGTGGTCGCAGGTGAGCTCGCCGTCTGCGGGCACCTTCAGGCCCAGCAGGAGCTTCGAATGCACGGACTCGACGAAGGTCACCTCGAACGGGCCGATGGCGACCGTGCGGCCGAACTCGGCCTCCCGGAAGCGGTGGCCGAGACCGTGGAGCGCCATCAGCGATCCGAGGGAGCGCGAGCCCCAGGCCATGGCGCCGGTGGCCCTCGAGAGGGCGGGGACGTCGAGGGCGTGGTCGAAGTGTGTGTGGCCCACCAGGATGGCGCCCGCGGCGGGCAGGTGACGCTGCAGCAGCGCGGGGTCCGAGGTGAGAGCGCGGCCGCTGTAGAGCCGTCTCGCTGGGGCGCGGCTCAGGTAGGGGTCGACGAGCAGGTGGTGCCCCTGGTAGGAGATCCGGAAGCCGGCGGTGCCGAGCCATTGCAGCTCGAGGCCCGGAGGCAGGTCCATGCTGGCGTGTCGCCAGTTGAGCGCCTCGGCGGCACTGACGTCGTTCGCATGGCGCGCCCGTGGACGCAGCAGGTAGTCGACGAAGGAGGCGAAGGGAACGGGCATCCCTCCCGTACGCTATCACACGGCTGCCTCGGGCGGGGCTCGCTAGCGGCGGAGCCAACCCCTGGTACGATCCGGCCCGCTCACGCCCAAGATGACGCTGGCCTGCTGCAGGGGTGAACCCTGATCCGGATGTGGTCCCTCGGACTCGACCCAGCCGGAGGCAACAAAGCGGCATGGACCTGGCTCGGGCATGCTTCTCTGCCACCACGCTCAAGTGGGTTCTCCCGTTCCTTCTCCTCCCGTCGGTCCCGAACTCGTCCGATGCGGAGGCCGTGCCGCCCCCCGACCTCACCATCGCCTTTCTCGGAGACCAGGGCGTCGGAGCCGACGCCGAGGCCGTTCTTCAGCTCATCCTCTCGGAAGGCACCGACGCCGTCGTCCACGCGGGTGACCTCGGCTACAACCAGAGCCCGCAAGTCTGGGAGGATCAGATCAACGCCATCCTGGGCCCGGACTTCCCTTACTTCGCCTCCGCCGGGAACCACGACACGGCCGACTTCCCGATCCGTCCCGGGCAGACGACCTATCAGGGACTGCTGGAAGCGCGCATGGGCCGCCTGGGGCTCGCCTGGGACGGCGACTTGGGCATCCAGTCGGCTCTCATCTACCAGGGGATTCTGATCCTCCTCACGGCACCGGACGACTTCGGTGCTGGAGACGGCTTCCACGACCTCTACATCCACGACCGCCTCGCCGAGAGCGACGCCATGTGGAGGATCAGCGCCTGGCACCGGAACATGCGCCTCATGCAGGTCGGCGGAAAGGACGACGATGCCGGATGGGGCGTCTACGAGGAGTCGAGACGGGGAGGCGCGATCATCGCGACCGCCCACGAGCACTCCTACTCGCGCACCCATCTGCTGAGTAGCATGCAGAGCCAGACCGTCGCCAGCACCGACAACACCCTTCGGCTGTCCCGGAACGACCCCCAGACCCCACCTGACGAGGGACGCGGCTTCGCGTTCGTCTCGGGGCTGGGGGGAAAGAGCATCCGCGACCAGGAGCTCGACGGGCCCTGGTGGGCGAGCATCTACACCTCGACTCAGAACGCTGACTACGGAGCCCTCTTCGGAGTCTTCCACTACGAGGGAGACCCGGGCCGTGCCTACTTCTACTTCAAGGACATCTCCGGAAACGTCGCAGACGAGTTCTTCGTGGAGAGCCCGCCCGGTCTTGGGCCCGCTTGTACGGACGGAGTCGATAACGACGGGGATGGCCTCATCGACTTCGTCTCGGGAGACCCGGGCTGCGAGTCCGCGTTGGACGAGACCGAGAAGGACGAAACGGGGATGTTTCTCTGCGACGATGGGATCGACAACGACGGCGACGGACGGACCGACTTCGATCCGGTGACGTTCGGCGACCCGAACTTCGCAGCTGGATCGGGCGATCCAGTCTGCCGAAAGGCGGACTTCCCGAGAGAGAATTCCGCTTGCCAAGACGGTGCCCATAATGATGGAGACGGGCTGATGGACTTCGACGGCGGAGCATCGTGGAATGGCGGAGTTGGGATTACAGCGCCTGATCTGCAGTGCAATGCCCCCTGGCGGAACTGTGAGAAGGTGAAATGCGGTGGCTGTGGCCTTGGGTACGAGTTGGCCTTCGGGCTACCCATACTGTTGTGGCTCCACCGCAGGCGGCAAGCCGCCTGAACCTGCCCGCTCCTGGCGGCGGCTTCGGCGTGGTAGAGTTTGACGGCAGACGCCTACGCCTCGAACGCTACGCCGTGCTCGCAGCCGAGCGCCCAGTCCATTGGGCGACTGGGCGTATGTAGTCTGGGTATCAAAGGTCGTGCACTGATGGATTCTCTCTCGATCCTCTGCATCCTGATCGGGACTCTCATCATTGCCGTTCGTGCGCCGATGATCTTCGCGCCCAGCGCGACACTGCGTTTCTTCGACAGGCTCATCTCCACGGATACCGGTATCCGGGGAATCGGCTTGATGATCGCGCCCCTGGCGTTGGCACTGGTCGCCCTCTCGCGTGGTGACGAGCCAGCGGCAGGAATCCTCCACGCTCTGGGTTGGCTCTTCGCCGCCGCCACGCTCTGGCTGCTCGCCGCCCCCGGCTCCTATCGGCGCATCGCGCGCGGAGTGCTCGACTACTTTGAGCGCTCGGTCGACCTGGCGATCGTTCGCATCGTCGGGCTCGTCGCGGTGGCGATCGGCCTCGCGCTGATCTACGTCGGCGTCTACGTCGTCTGAGCACCCCAGGTTGGCAATCTGCAGTTCTGGAGGGAAAAAGTGAGTGCGGCCGCATGGGGGCTGGGCTGCGATTCTGGAGCTTGATCGACTCTCCTCGACGGTGGAAGAATCGCGAGGAATCACGATTGCCCGGCCAGTCCCTTCAACACGAGCTGCTCGTAGGAAACGATGCCCTTGACCTCGCCGCCCTGGATTACGGGCGCAGCGGAGATGCCGAAGCGATGGAAGAGCCGAGCGCAGTATCGGATGTCCATTTCTGGCTTCACGGACAACGCCGGCTTGGACATGATCTCGTAGACGTTGGTTCGTTCCGGCGAACGGTTGCGAGCCAGCACCCGCTTGGCGATGTCGTCGACCATCACGATGCCGAACTCGTCGTCCGCGTGACGCTTCGCGACCAGGAGGAAGTGTGCCTTCCTCTCCCGCAGAACCGCGAGCGCCTCCGCCACCGTGGCCACTCCATCGACGATCACATAGTCGCGCTCCATGACGTCGGCTACGCGTACGAGGCTCCCGTTCGTCACAGTTCCTCCTTCTCCAGGCTCGGTGTGATGCTATTGACCTGATGCACCACCCCCACGGCATCCTCCACGTCGATCTGAAACGCGATGCCCGTGCCGGGGCTCGTGTCGAACCGACCGACCTCCCCCACGGTCTCCAGAATGTGGCGCGCCCGGTGCTCCTCTACGAGCAGTAGGAGCATGTCCCGCTGCGTCTCGAGGCTGAGGCCGAGGAATGTCCTCTTCTTCTCGAGCCCTTCGCCCCGAGCGTTGGTGACCACGGTGCAGCCGGTGGCCCCCGCTTGCCGAGCTGCCTCGGTGACGGCCTCTGTCATGTGATCGTCTACGAAGGCGACCAGCAGCTTGAACCTCATGGTTGATCCTCCTCGGATGCTACCTGATCCGTTGCAGCGCGAGTGCTTCGGGAGCGGCTGTGCGCACTGCGCCACTCAGATGCCTGGGCATACGCCATCACGGTGATCATCGGAAAGAGACTGGCGAAGGCGATGAGGCCGAAACCGTCGATGAGGGGGCTTCGACCGGGGACCGATTCCGCCAGCCCGAGTCCCAGTCCGGCGACCAGCGGCACCGTCACGGTGGAAGTCGTGACTCCGCCCGAATCGTAGGCGAGCGGAACGATGAGCTTCGGCGCAAAGAGCGTCTGAATGACGACAACGATATAGCCTGCGATGATGAAATAGTGCAGCGGCGCCCCAACGATGATTCGAAATGCACCCACGCTGATGCCGATTGCAACGCCGAGCGCTACGGCGATCCGCAGGCCCCAGGCGTCGATGGCGCCTGCCGATAGCTGCTCGGCCTTGAGCGCAACGGCGATCAGAGCTGGCTCGGCGATCGTGGTGCTGAAGCCGATGGCGAAGGCGAAAGCGTAGACCCAGGCATAGGCCCGGGGGTCGCCCGCAGCCAGCTTTCCTTCACCCCCCGAACAGAGGAAGTCGGAAGCCGTGAGTTGGGCGGCCATTGTCTTGCCCACAGGAAAGATGGCCAGCTCGAGACCCATGAGGAAGAGCACCAGGCCGGCCAGTACGTAGCTGAGGCCCAGCAGCAGCCGCTTCGGGTTGGGCAGCGACCTTCGCAGCACGAACAGCTGGAACGTGGTGAGGACAGCGGCGAGCGGCAGAACGTCTCGGAGGGTTTCGCCCAGGACCTGGAGAAAGTCAGCAACTGACGGCATCAGATCAGCATTCCGTAGAGCAATACGAAGATGATCGGCGTCAGGGACGCGAATGCGATCAGCCCGAAGCCGTCGGCCAGGGGGCTGCGGCCCTCGATCGAGGAGGCAAGGCCAACTCCCAGGGCGGTGACGAGCGGCACCGTGATGGTCGACGTCGTGATTCCGCCGGAGTCATAGGCGATGCCGATGATCTCGTCGGGCGCGAGGGCCGTCATGATGACCACGAGCAGGTACCCGCTGGCGATCATGAGATGGATGGGCCAGCCCCTCAGGATCCGCCATACGCCGGCCACGATGGCAACAGCGACCGCCAGCGCTACCGTGAATCGGAGGCCGAGGGCGTAGCTCCCGCGTGCCGAACCGGTGTCGGCGATCACCCCGGCTTGGGCTGCGACCTCGGAGGCCTCCTCGGCAATCACGATGAGCGCGGGCTCGGCGGCCGTGGTCCCGAAGCCCAGGGCGAAGGCGAAGGTGAGGAGCCATCCGAGCGACCCCTTGCGGGCGAAGGCATGCGCCATGCTCTCACCGAGAGGGAAGAGGCCGAGATCGAGACCCCGCACGAACAAGGCGAGCCCCAGAAGGACCATGACCAGCCCCAGTAGGACCCTGCCAAGGTCCGGAAATGGCTGGCGCAGTACGGCCAGTTGGAAGAGAGTGACCACCAGGACGACGAAGGCGAGGTCCCGGGCACTGCCCGAAACAAGGCGTAGCAGCGGCCTGAGCCAGGTCATGGCGGCGGCAGGGTCCTCTTTCCGCAGCGTGCGCCGAACAGGATACCGGACCTAGCCCGCATTGTTCATGAAACCCTCTGCTGCGGACGCAGATCGCACCGGATCTTCGCGACCTCCTCCCTCCGGCACGCTCCGCGC
>JBDLIK010000032.1:0-13214 GCA_039714895.1 Myxococcota bacterium
AGCCCGCTCCGTGACGGCGAACCGGCTGCGGGGCGAGGGCCTGCGCAAGGTCTACGACGGCAAGGAGGTCGTGCGCGGCATCGACCTCGAGGTGGCGGCCGGTGAAGTGGTGGGCCTGCTCGGTCCCAACGGCGCGGGCAAGACGACCACCTTCGGCATGATCGTGGGGGGCGTGAGGCCCAGCGCCGGCCGGGTCTTCCTGGGCGACACCGACGTGACCGATCTGGCCATGTACCAGCGTGCCCGGATGGGGCTTACCTATCTGCCCCAGGAGCCCTCGGTCTTTCGCCGGCTGTCCGTGGCGGACAACGTGATGGCCATCCTCGAGACGGTGGAGCCCGACGCCAGGCTTCGCAAGGAGCGGCTCCTCTCGCTGCTCGCCGAGCTCGGGCTCGTCTCCAAGTCCCACCAGCGGGCCGACTCCCTCTCCGGCGGCGAGCGCCGCCGGGTGGAGATCACCCGCGCCCTGGTGCTCGACCCGAAGTTCCTGCTCCTCGACGAGCCGTTCTCGGGGATCGACCCCATCGCGGTCATCGACATCCAGAAGATCGTGGAGGAGCTGTGCAGCCGGGGAATCGGGATCGTGGTGACCGATCACAACGTCCGCGAGACCCTCTCCATCTGCAATCGCGCGTACATCGTTCGCGAAGGCGAGATCCTGAAACAGGGCACGCCGGTAGAGATCGCCGAGGACCCCATGGTCCGGGAGATCTATCTCGGCGAGCACTTCCAGCTGAGCTAGGACCATGGCGATCGAACTCAAGCAACAGCTCAAGCTCACCCAGCAGCTGGTGATGACTCCCCAGCTGCAGCAGGCCATCAAGCTGCTGCAGCTCTCCCAGCTCGAGCTCGTGGGCCTGGTGGAGCAGGAGCTCCAGGAGAATCCTCTGCTCGAGGACAGCACCGGGGAGGAAGAGGGCGAGGGGGAGCCCGAGGCGCCCGTGTCCCGGGAGGAAGCCTCCGCTTCCCCGGAAGAGGCTTCCGTCTCCCCGGAGGAGGCCCCGGCCGATGGCGCCGCCGCCGAAGCCAGCGATGCCCAGAAGATCGACGACATCGACTGGGAGAACTACATGGACGCCTATCCCCAGACGGGCATGGGGAGCGCCTCCGGGATGGACGAGGAGCGACGCTCCCTCGAGGCGACCGTCACCCGGCGCCCCACGCTCGCCGACCACCTCGAGTGGCAGCTGCAGCTCTCTTCCTTCACGCCGTCCGAGGTGGAGACGGCGCGTTGGATCATCGGCAACCTCGACGACGATGGCTATCTCCGGTCCACCCTGGAGGAGGTCGTCCGCCAGTCCGGACAGCCCCTGAGCATCGTCGAGACGACGCTCACGAAGGTGCAGGAGTTCGATCCGGCGGGGGTGGCGAGCCGGGACCTGCGCGAGTGCCTGTTGCTGCAGATCCGCAGCCTTGGCGTCGAGGACCCGCTGGTGGGGCTGATCCTCGACAAGCACCTCGACGCATTGCAGAAGCGCGACTTCCGCGGTCTGGCGCGCACCCTGGGGGCTCCGCTGGAGGCGGTGGCAGCAGCGGCCCGCTTCATCGGCTCGCTGGAGCCGCGTCCCGGGCGGGGCTTCGGCGGGGACGACCCCATCTACATCACGCCGGACATCTACGTCTACAAGATCGGCGACGAGTTCCACATCGTGCTCAACGAGGACGGGTTGCCCAAGCTGCGCATCAACCGACTCTATCGGGACGTGCTCTCCCGGGGTCGATCCGTCGCCAAGGACACCAAGGAATACGTGCAGGACAAGGTGCGCTCGGCCCTGTGGCTCATCAAGTCGATCCACCAGCGCCAGCGCACCATCTACCGGGTCATGGAGAGCATCATCCGGTATCAGGGAGAGTTCTTCGAACGGGGCGTGCAGCACCTGCGTCCCCTCAACCTGCGCGACGTGGCCGAGGACATCGGAATGCACGAATCCACGGTGAGTCGCGTCACCACCAACAAATACGCCCACACTCCCCAGGGCATCTTCGAGCTCAAGTACTTCTTCAACTCCAGCATCAACCGGGTGGATGGAGACTCGATCGCCAGCGAGAGCGTCAAGCAGAAGATCCGTCGCATCATCACAGCGGAGGACGTCGCCCGTCCGCTCTCGGATCAGCGAATCGCCGAGATGCTGAAGGCTGCCAACATCGACATCGCGCGCCGGACGGTCACCAAGTACCGGGAGTCGATGAACATCCTCTCCTCGACGAGGCGTCGGCAGGTCGGTTAGGCTGCCGCGCGAATTGAGGTTGCCATGAAGATCATGGACATTCTCGTGCGGGACGCCGTCCTGCTGGAGCTGCCCTCCCAGACCAAGCGGGAGAGCCTGGCGGAGATGGCCCGGGTCCTGGCGGCGGCCGAGGTCGGTCTGGACGCGGATCGGCTGCTGGAGGTGCTCCTCGAGCGCGAGAAGCTCCAGTCCACCGGGATCGGGGACGGGGTGGCCATCCCCCACGGGAAGATGCCCGGGCTCTCTCGGCTGGTGGCATCCTTCGCGCGCAGCCGGGAGGGGGTCGACTTCGACTCCATCGACGGGCAGCCCACACGCCTCTTCTTTCTGCTCGTGGTCCCCGAGCACTCGGCGGGAAAGCATCTGAAGGCCCTGGCGCGGATCAGCCGCTTCTGCCGGGACGCGGCCTTTCGCAAGCTGCTGATGGAGGCCGAGACGGCCGAGGACGTCTTCCGCGCCATCGAAGAGGAAGACGCCAAGTTCACCGGGTAGTATTCCTGATCGGGGGGTTCGCGGTGGAGATCCAGGCCCACGGCGCCCTGCTCGAGGTCCAGGGGGTTGGAGTCCTCCTGCTGGGGGCCAGCGGGATCGGCAAGAGCGAGTGTGCGCTCGAGCTCGTGGTCCGGGGGCATCGGCTCGTGGCGGACGACGTGGTACGTCTGCGCCGTCTTGGCGATCGGCTGGTGGGCAGTGCCCCGGAGCTGATCCGGCACTACATGGAGATCCGGGGCATCGGCATCCTCTACATCCCCGAGCTCTACGGAGAGGAGGCCGTGCGGGACGAGATGTCCGTGGACCTGCTCTGCCGGCTGGAGCACTGGCGGGAGGGCGGGGAGTACGAGCGGGTGGGCTTGGACCGGCCCCGCGAGCGCCTGGGAGACGTCGAGCTCCCCCGCATCATCCTTCCGGCGAGGCCGGCGGGGAGCATGGCCACCCTGGTCGAGGTGGCGGCGCGCGACCATCTCCAGCGCCAGCGAGGGGAGAGTGCCGCCCAACGCCTCGACGTCCGCGTGCGGCAGCGGGTGAGCTCGCAATGAGAGAGCTGCGCACCCGCATCGTGTTCGTGAGCGGGCTCTCGGGCAGCGGGCGCTCCACCGCCATGGCCGGGCTCGAGGATGCGAGCTTCTACTGCGTGGACAACCTGCCTCCCCAGCTCGTGGTGCAGTTCGTCGATCTGTGCCGCAAGGCCACGCCGCCCATCCGGAAGATCGCTCTGGCGGTGGACACGCGGGAGGAGGGCTTCCTGCGCGGGCTGCCCGATGTGGTTCGCGAGCTTCGCCAGGGGGGTGCCCGGGTGGAGGTGATCTTCCTCGACTGCGCCCAGGAGGCGCTCGTGGACCGCTACCGCGAGACCCGCCGGGTGCACCCCCTCTCGCCGAGCGGGACCGTGGAGGAGGGCGTCGCGCGCGAGCGGAAGGCGCTGACCGAGATCGCGAGCCTCGCCGATGTCACCATCGACACCACGCGCCTCAACGTCCACGAGCTGCGGGACGCCATCGTGCGCCACGCCGTGGGAGAGCCCCGACCCACCGTCGTGAACCTGGTCTCCTTCGGGTTCCGCTACGGCCCTCCCCACTCCGCCGATCTTCTCTTCGACGTTCGCTTCCTGCCGAACCCCCACTTCGAGCCGGAGCTGCGCCCCCGAACGGGGGAGGACGCCCGCGTCTCCGAGTACGTGCTGAAGAACGACCGGGCGCAGGCGTTGCTCACCCGGCTGCGGGACTGGATGGAGTTCCTGCTGCCCCTCTACGACGCCGAAGGCAAGGCCTATCTGACCCTCGGAGTGGGTTGCACCGGGGGACGGCACCGTTCGGTGGCCGTCTCCTGCAGCCTGGCCGAGGCGCTGCGCGGGTCGGGGCGAGAGGTCAACCTCTCCCATCGGGACATGGAGAAGGGGCCATGAACGTCGGCGTCGTCGTCATCACCCATTACCGCCTGGGTCACGAGTTCCTGCAGGCCCTGCGCCTCATCGTGCCCGGAGCCCGAGGCTTCGAGGCGGTGTCCGTGGAGCCCGCCCAGGGCGTCGAGAAGATGCGTCAGGCCATCGCGGAGGCCTTGTCCAAGGTCGACCAGGGGGAGGGCGTGCTGGTGCTGACGGACATGTTCGGGGGGACGCCCTCCAACATCGCCCTCTCGTTCCTCGAGGAGCGGCGGGTGGAGGTGGTCACCGGCATGAACCTGCCGATGCTCATCAAGCTGGCGACCCTCGAGGAAGACAGGCCGCTGGAAGAGCTGGCGGGCTTCATCAAGAGCTACGGACAGCGGAACATCTCGGTGGCCAGCGAGATCCTTCCAGATCCGGACTCGTGAGCGACGGCCACATCGAGAGGGAGTTCGTGGTGGCGCTCGAGCTGGGGCTCCACGCGCGTCCCGCCGGCCATTTCGTGACCCTGGCCGGGCGCTTCGAGGCCGAGATCGAGGTGGGGCGCGGAGGAGAGTGGGTGAGCGGGCGCAGCGTCCTCTCGATCCTCTCGCTGGCCGCAGCCAAGGGGACCCGCGTGCGCATCCGGGCCACGGGCAGCGACGCCCTCGCCGCGGTGGAGGCCCTCGGGGGCATCCTCGAGAGCCCCTCGTGCGGCGCGCTCTAGCGGTGGGCCCGTCTGCGGGTGACGGCCACGGGCACGCCTCCTGGCAGGCGGGAACCCGTGGTACCCTGCCGCCTCCAAGGAGGAGCGAGGAGTCATGCGTAGCCGGCGCCTGTTCACGTCTGAATCGGTCTCGATGGGTCATCCGGACAAGATGTGCGACCAGATCTCCGACGCGGTGCTGGACGCCATGCTCGACCAGGACCCGAACTCCCGGGTGGCCTGCGAGACCCTCACCACCACCGGGCTGGTGATGCTGGCGGGCGAGGTCACCACCCAGGCCCGGGTGGACCTGGCTCCCCTGGTGCGCTCCGTCGTCCTGGACATCGGCTACACGGACTCGCAGATGGGCTTCGATGCGGGGACCTGCAGCGTCGTGGTGGCTCTCGGCCAGCAGTCGCCGGACATTGCCCAGGGCGTCACGGAAGGGGAGGGGCTGCACAAGGAGCAGGGTGCGGGCGACCAGGGCATGATGTTCGGCTACGCCTGTGACGAGACCCCCGAGCGGATGCCCGCGCCCATCCGCTGGGCCCACCGGCTCATCGAGGTCCACCGGGCCTGCCTCGAGTCCGGGGAGATCGAGTACCTGCGCCCGGACGCCAAGAGCCAGGTGACCGTGGAGTACCGTGACGACCGCCCGGCCCGCATCGATACCGTCGTCCTCTCGATGCAGCATTCGCCCGACGTCTCCTACGATCAGCTCCGCAAGGACGCGATCGAGAGCATCGTCCGGGTGGCCTTGCCCGCGGAGCTCATGGACGACGACACCCGCTTCCACGTGAACCCCACCGGCCGCTTCGTGGTGGGAGGGCCCATGGGAGATGCCGGGCTCACCGGGCGCAAGATCATCGTCGACACCTACGGCGGCATGGGCCGGCACGGCGGGGGCGCCTTCTCCGGCAAGGACCCTTCGAAGGTGGATCGCAGTGCTGCCTATGCGACCCGCCACGTGGCCAAGAACCTCGTCGCAGCCGAGCTGGCCCGCCGCTGCGAGGTACAGGTCGCCTACGCCATCGGCGTGGCCGAGCCGGTCTCCATCCGCGTGGACAGCTTCGGGACGGGCCGCGTGGAGGACGAGCGCCTCGAGCGCGTGGTGCGCAAGCACTTCGACCTCACCCCCCGCGGCATCATCGACTCCCTCGGCCTGCGTCGCCCCATCTTCCGGGCGACCTCCTATCACGGGCACTTCGGGCGCGAGGGCTTTCCCTGGGAGAGCACGGAGAAGGCGGAGGCCCTGCGCCGGGACGCCTGAATCCGGCCGTGAGTTGACCCTCGGCCGGCTTCGTGCGATACCGGCACGCGATGGGGTCCCGCAGGCGCTGGCTCGCCGCCACGGCTCTGCTTCTGCTGGCGGCTACGCGGCCCGGGGGGGCGTGGGCCGAAGAGCCGCCCATGCGCGTCCTGCTCGGGGAGCGCTCGGCACCCGTCCGCCTGACCCCGCTGGGGGAGGGAAGCCGCGTGGTGGCGCCCGGGGCGGAAGGAAGGCTGCTCGTGGACGGGCTGCCCGTGGACTCCCCCTTCCGGATGGGGGGTGGGCGGATGGTCGCGGTGGACGGCGCCCCCTACCGGGGGGTCATCGAAGTACGCGCCAGGCCGCGCGGCCTGGCGGTGGTGAACGTCGTCCCCCTCGAGAGCTATGTGGCGGGCACCCTCCATCGGGAGCTCTACCCGCAGTGGGACGGCGCCGTGCTCCTCGCCCAGGCCGTGGCCACCCGCACCTACGCGCTCTATCGGGTGGGCCGCTCCCGAAGTCGCCACCACCACCTCGATGCCACCGCAGGAGACCAGGTCTACGGCGGTGTGGCCGCGGAGACTCCGGCCGCGCGGCGCGCGGTCGCGGCCACCCGGGGCGAGTACCTGAGCCATGGGGGTCGTCCCATCCTGGCGGTCTTCCACTCCGCCTCCGGAGGGAGGACCGCCACCGCCCGGGAAGTCTGGGGGCGATCGCTCCCCTACCTGGTCAGCCTGGAGGTTCCGGGGGAGGAGTCTTCCCCGGATGCCTACTGGCGGGTGTCCGTGCCGGTGGGTGAGCTCTCCGCGCTGCTCCGGGGGGCCGGCTGGGGGGTGGGTCGTCTCGAAGAGCTGCGGGTGTCCCAGCGGACCGGGAGCGGCCGGGTCGCCCGGGTGCTCGCTCAGGGCACCGAGGGCGAGCGAACCCTCACCGGTCGGGACCTGCGGAGGCTGCTCGACAGTGGCACCCTGCGCAGCACCCTCTACGAGATCCGCCGGGAGGAGGCCGAGTTCGTGTTGGTGGGCTCGGGCCATGGCCACGGGGTCGGCATGAGCCAGTGGGGCGCCCGGGCCATGGCGCGCAGGGGTGCGAGCTACCGCGAGATCCTGAATCGTTTCTACCCGGGGGCCGAGCTGCGGCGGCTGGTCGAGGAGCCTCCTGCGGTCGCCGCCAGCGGGGGAGGAGGATGACGCAATCCATCGGGTTCGTGTGGCTTCAGGCCGAGGCCGCTCCCGATCCCTTCGGCTTCCTGCTGCCGATGGCGGCCATCTTCCTGATCTTCTACTTCCTGTTGATCCGCCCCCAGCAGAAGCGTCAGAAGGACCAGCAGAAGATGCTGGAATCCATCGAGAAGGGGGATCGGATCGTCAGCGCTGGCGGACTCCATGGAGTCGTCACCGGGGTCACCGACGATGTCCTCACCCTGGAGATCGCCAACGTGAAGGGGGAGCGGGTCCGGATCAAGGTCGACCGCTCGAAGGTCGATCGGCGCACGGCTCGGGGCGGAGAGGAAGCATGAGCCTCCGCTGGCGGATCATCGGTGTCGCGCTGCTCCTGCTGCTCTTCGGCTTTCTGGCCTTCGCGAACTTCCTCCCCGAGGACGAGCGCCGGGCGAGCGCGCTGCTGCCGGATGACGGCATGCGCCTGGGCCTCGACCTGCGGGGGGGGATCCACTGGGTCCTCGGGCCCCAGCTCGCGGCCGCCGTGGAGAGCGAGCTCGACCACCTGCGCAGCGCCCTGCAGACGGAGCTCGCGGAGCAGGAGATCGTGCCCGAGCGCCTGGTGGTGGAGGAGGATCGCATCCTCGTCACCGAGTCGAGCCCGGAGCGCCTCCAGGAGATCCGGAACGTGCTCGGCGGCTACGACGTGCTCCGGGTGGTGGAGGAGAACGACCGCGGGACGCTCACGCTCGCACTCATCCCGGACTGGGAACGGGAAGTACGCGAGACCGGGATGCTCCAGGCCCTCGAGGTGCTGCGTCGCCGCATCGACGATCCCTCCACGGGCATCCCGGAGTCGGTGGTGACCCGCCAGGGCCGGGACCGGATCCTGGTCCAGATCCCCGGGGTGGAGCAGGTCCCCCAGGGCATCCTCGATACGACCGGGTTCCTCGAGTTCAAGATCGTCGAGGCCCAGGCCGAGAGCGAAGCCCTGCTCCGCGCCCGCTATTCCGAGGGCCTGCCCGAAGAGCGCGAGATCCTCTTCGAGCGGGACCGGGAGACGGACCGCATCCTCCAGGCGTACCTGGTTCCCGCACCCGCGGCCATCACCGGGGACTACCTGGACGACGCCCGGCCGCGCTTCGACCAGCGCTCCCAGCGCTGGGTCGTGGACTTCACCTTCAAGCCCGAAGGCGGACGCCTGTTCGGAGAGCTCAGCGAGGCCAACGTCGGCAACCAGCTGGCCATCGTCCTGGACGACCAGATCTACAGCGCTCCGGTCATCCAGGAGCGCATCAGCATGCGGGGGCAGATCACCGGGCGCTTCTCGTCCCAGCAGGCCAAGGACCTGGCGGTGATCCTGCGGGCGGGCTCGTTGCCGATTCCGGTGGTGATCGAGGAGGAGCGGACCGTGGGTCCCGCCCTCGGGGCCGACTCCATCCGCAGCGGGCTGAACGCCTCGATCATCGGGCTGGCGCTCGTGCTGGTGTTCGGCACCTTCTACTACCGCTACTCGGGGGCGTACGCGAGCCTCGGCCTGCTCGCCAACCTGGTGCTGATCATCGGCATCATGTCCCTGGCGGGGGCCACGCTCACGCTGCCCGGAATCGTCGGAATCGTGCTGACCGTCGGCATGGCGATCGACGCCAACGTCATCATCTTCGAGCGCATCCGGGAAGAGCTGCGCCAGGGCAAGACCCCTCGGGCCGCCATCGCCACCGGCTTCTCCAAGGCCCGCTGGACGGTGCTCGATGCCAACATCACCACCTTGATCACCGCCATCATCCTCTACGAGTTCGGCACCGGCCCGGTGAAGGGCTTCGCGGTGACCCTCTCGGTGGGAATCCTCACCAGTGTCTTCGCGGCCCTGGTCATCACGCGTCTCCTCTTCGAGATCTATCCCGGCAACCGCAACGTGGCCGGTCTCTCGATCTAGGTCCGGGGGATCCCAATGTTCGAGATCGTCAGGCCGGGCACCCAGATCGACTTCATCGGGAGGTGGAAGCTCTGCGCCTCCCTCTCCCTGGCGCTGATCCTCCTCTCGGCAGTGGCGATTCCGCTGCGCGGCCTGCGGCTGGGGATCGACTTCGCGGGCGGCAACGAGATCCAGGTGCGCTTCGCCGACGTGGAAGTCGAGGAGGGGCGCATCCGCACGGTGGTCCAGGGCATCGGCATCGAGGACGCCAGCGTCGTGCGCTTCGGGGGCGAGGAGGAGCGCGAGTTCCTGATCCGCTTCCGCGGGGGCCTCGACGAGACGAAGGCCAACCGCCTGGATCCCCTGCGCCTGTCGCTCACCGAGCAGCTGGGGGAGCTCACGATCCTCCGGGTGGAGACGGTGGGGCCGCGGGTGGGAGGCGAGCTGCGCCGGGATGGGCTGCTGGCGCTGCTCATGGCCTTCGGCGCCATCCTCGTCTACGTCGCCTTCCGCTTCTCGGCCCGCTTCTCTCCCGGAGCGGTGGTGGCCGTCGTGCACGACGTGCTGGTCACCTCGGGAATCTGGGTGCTGCTCGGCTTCGAGTTCGACCTGCGGGTGCTCGCCGCCCTGCTGGCGATCATCGGCTACAGCCTGAACGACACCATCATCGTCTACGACCGCATCCGCGAGAATCTGGAGATCCACACCGGCGTGGACCTTCCGGAGGTGCTCAACCGCAGCGTCAACCAGACGCTGTCTCGGACGATCCTCACCTCGGGCACCACCCTGGTGGCGGTCGTCTCCCTCTGGCTGGTGGGAGGAGAGGTCATTCGACCCTTCGCCATCGCCATGGCCATCGGGATCGTGGTGGGCACCTATTCCTCGATCTACATCGCCGCACCCACGCTGCTGCTACTGGAGAACCGCTTCGGCGACGCGGCGGGGGGCGGTGCCCAGGCCCAGCGACCGAAGCCCGCCAAGGCGAAGGCCTAACGGGCTGCGCGTGAGCCACGGCCGATGGCCGCTCGCCTTGCCCGCAGCAAGCGCCGGAGGCGCGCGCAGCGAGGCGAAGCCGAGCGAAGCCTGTGGTGCCTGCGGGCTTCGCCCGCAGGCGGCCCCACAACTGGCTAGGTGCCGGTCGAGCTGGTCGCTTTGCCGATGGCGGAGAGGGAAGGCGTCGTCCCAGGGGCGCTCCCGGGCTTGGTCATCTCCACCGAGCCGTTGACCACGGCCCCTTCCTGGACGATGAGGCGCGGGGCGCGCACGTCGCCGTCCACCGATCCGGAGGCCTGGACCTCGATCTTCTCGGTGGCGCTCACGTTGCCACTCACCTTTCCGATGACCACGACGCTCTTGGCGTGGACGTCGGCGCTGACCCTTCCTTCGGTTCCGACGGTCAGCTCGTTGTCGGGAAGGTCGATCTTGCCGTCGACCCGGCCTTCGACGACGAGGTCCTCGTTGCCGGTGAGGTCACCCTTGATGGCGATCGACTTGCCGATGTTGGCCATGTGCTGGCTCTCCCCTCGGATGGTTCGTTGCGTCGGAGCGGCGGGTCGCCCAGGTGCCGGGGCGGGAGGGGCTGCCGGGGCCGCCGGAGCGTTCCCCGGGGCCGGATTCTCGTCGTGCTTCCGACCCCGACCGCCGAACAGGCTCATTGCCATGCCTCTAGAGGCGGGAAGGAGTGGCCGCCCACCCGCGTCCCGCGTTTCGAGCGTGGGACGGAGCCAAAAGCCCCCGCCTCAGCGCGGCAGGCGAGTCTAGCGCATGGCCAGGGCCTCTTCGACGACGATGTTGTGGTTCCGCAGGATCGTGCCCTGGGCCCGCTCCAGGGCCGTGAGCGAGTCCCGATAGGCCTGGAGCGCGAAGATCTTCTGGGACTCGGCGCTGACCAGGTCCTCCTCGCGCAGCAGCACGTCGAACGGCGTCGACTCCCCGTGCTCGAGGCGGATGGTCTCGGCTCGCAGCTGCTCCTCCGAGGCCAGACGCCGGCGCTCCGCCGCCTCGATGCCCTCCGCGGACGACTGGAGATTGCGCACCGCCCGGCGCACCTGCAGGACCACGTCCTGCTCGAGGCGCCGCAGCTGGGTGTGGGAGCGACGCAGCGACAGGTCCGCCTGGCTCGCGCGGCCACTGGCCTGGCGGTTGCCGAGGGGGATGGAGAAGATGCCACGGGCGCCCCAGCTGTAGGAGTTTTCGCCGGGGTTGAGAAAGTTGTTCGCCGACGAGAAGCCGCCGAGGGAAGGATTCGTCACGGTGGTGCAGTCGACGCCCAAGGGAGGCACCTGCTTGGGATTGCACGTTCCCGAGAGCCCGCCGTACCCCATGGTGGCCTCGAGGTCGAGCTGGGGCAAGCGCTGGTTCTTGGCGAACTGCAAGGTGATCTCGTTCTGCTCGATGGCCTTGCGAGCGATGGCGAGCTCCGGACGGCTCTCGAAGGCGAGCTGGGCGGCCTGCTCCACGTCCGGCACCACCAGGGTGCCGAGCAGCTGATGGATGCGCTCGGGGCGGTCCGTGGGGCGGATCTCGAGCCGCGAGTCGGGCGTCAGGTTCGGCCCCAGCACCCCGTCGATGAGGCGGTCCTGGGCGTTGCGGTACTGGTTCTGGGCGCCGATCAGGTTGAAGTCGCGATCCGCGACGCCCGCCTCGGCCTCCACCACCTCCACCCGGGACACCACCCCCACGTCGTACTGGGCCTGGGCCTGCTCGAGCAGCGCCTCGGCGGTCTCGAGACTCTTCTGCGCCACCCGCAGGTCCTCCTCTCGGGCCACCAGGTTCCAGTAGGCCTGGACGATGCCGCCGATGTCCCCGCCCTGGGGAAGGGGCGTGCCGCCGATGGTGTCCATCAGACGCCGTCGGAACTCCTCCAGCGAGATGTCGTAGTCCACGGCCGAGAGCTTCACCTGGGTCCAGGGCTGACTCCAGAACAGGTTCCTCATCACAGGCAGGACGACCGAGGCTTCGAGCGCAGCCCGGTGTTCGGGAGAGAGGGCGAAGAAGGTCGTGCTGTAGTCGTTGCTGGTGCCTATGTAGTTGAGCCGATAGCTTCCGCCCAGCATCGGAAGCTGCCCCTGCAGCCCCGCGGCGCCGCCCACCGTTCGGGTCCTCACACGGCCGAGACCGAGTAGGGGGTTGACATTGAGCGTCTCGTCGCTGTCATAGCCGAACTCCGAGAACAGCTCGGGGTCGTAGGCTCCCTCCGAGATCTGCACGTCCTCCTCGGCCAACAGCGGCTGGTAGCGCGAGATCTCCACGTCCAGGTTGTTCTCGATCCCCATGGCGACGGCATCCGCCAGGGAGAGTGCGAGCTCGCCGTGCAGCGTCGGCGATGCCTTCGCCTCGGAGGGCGGATCGTCGTCGGTGGCCGCAAGTCCGGGGAGCGCCGTCAGTAGAGCGGTGAGTACCAATGAGAGGGTTCGAATCTGCATGTCGTGCCTCCTCGGTCGCCACGGTAGCAAGCCACCTTCCCGCTGCCGGATGGCGTCCGCAGAGGGCGCTGGTCCCGTCGGGCGCTCTTGCGAATCGGCTAGACTCCCGAGGTGAACGTGGCAGCCCTGGTCCTGGGCGCCGGGCGGGGGGAGCGGCTCGGAGCCGGCGCATCCAAGGCGTTCGTCTCCCTCGAGGGGCGGCCGCTCTTCGCCCACGCCCTCGCCGCCCTGGTGGCCTGTCCGGAGATCGGATGCATCGTGCCCGTCGTGCGCCAGCAGGATCTCGCACGCTTCGAGACGCTGCGCTCGGAGCTCGGCGCACCCGAACGCATCCTTCCAGCAGTCGTCGGGGGGGAGGAGCGTCAGGACTCCCTGCGCGCCGGGCTGGAGGCGCTTCCGGCGGGAGTCGCGCTGGTGGCCGTCCACGACGCCGCGCGCCCGCTGCTGCGCCCGGCCGACGTGAGCCGCGTCGTCGAGGCAGCGGGCCAGTTCGGCGCTGCCGTTCTCGCCATCCCCCTGCGGGACACCGTGAAGCGGGTCCGGGACGGCGAGGTGGTGGAGACCCTCGACCGGCGCGAGTGCTGGGCGGCCCAGACCCCCCAGGTGGTGCGTCGGGACTGGCTCCTGGAGGCCCTCGGGAAGGCGGACGGCGAGGGCGTGCGGGTCACCG
>JBDLIK010000033.1:0-13192 GCA_039714895.1 Myxococcota bacterium
GGAAGTCCCGATCCCCCTGTAGCCAGTCCCTGCACGCCGCCCTCGCGCGGTTCCTCAACCGCAACGGGCGGTTGCGTGCGAACGCGCTTAGAACTTCGGACTAGAGAAACCGGCGCCCCGCTCTCGGGTGGGGCGCCGCTGCCTCCCGGCCCCGGTCAGTAGGTGATGACCGAGTGGATCTCCTTGGCGGGAAGCTGCCCGCGCCCGCCGAGGGCCTCGAGCTCGATGAGGAAGCTGCAGCCGAGCACCTCGCTGCCGGCGAGCTGCGCGAGGCGCAGGGTGGCGGCGGCGGTCCCTCCGGTGGCGAGCAGGTCGTCGACGATCAGGACCCGCTGACCCGGCACCAAGCTGTCGGTGTGCATCTCGAGCCGATCCGTACCGTATTCGAGCTCATAGCTGACCTCGTGGGTCTTGGCTGGAAGCTTGCCCGGCTTGCGCGCGATGCAGAGCCCGGCCCCCAGCTGCAGCGCCACCGGCGCCCCGAGGATGAAGCCCCGGGACTCCACGCCGAGGACCTGCTCCACCCCGGCGCCGCGGAAGGGCTCTGCGACCCGCGCGACCGCCTCGCGCAGAGCGTCGGGATTCGCCAGGAGGGGCGTCACGTCGCGGAACAGGATCCCTGGGCTGGGGAAGTCCGGCACGTTGCGCACGAAGCGGCGAAGGTCCAGCGGAGTGCTCACGGGTTCCTCACCACCCTCACCTCCGCAGGAAGGTAGCGCAGCGGGTCGTCCGGGCGGTCGCTCCGACGGACCTCGAAGTGCAGGTGGGTGCCGCTGGCGTTGCCCGTTGCGCCCACCTCCGCGATGACCTGGCCGCGCTCGACGAAGTCGCCCTTGCGCACGAGATTGCGGTAGTTGTGGGCATACACGGTGCTGTAGCGCCCGAGGTGCTTCAGGATGACGGTTCGGCCGTAGTCGGACAGACCGGACCCGCTGTAGATGACCCGGCCCGCCTCGGCGGCACGCACCGGGGTGCCGCGGGAGGCCGAGAGGTCGATCCCCTCGTGTCGTCCGCGTCCCCGCGAACCGAAGCGGGAGGTCAGCTGGCCCGCCACCGGCCACGTGAACTGGATTTCGCCTTCGCCCTGACGATGGGCGACCTTCCGGTGGGCGGGGATCGGCGGGGGCGGCAACGAAGCAGCGCCCCGGTCGTGGCCCCCCGGAATCCACAGTCGGGCCCCCGACGGCACGCGGGTGACGTCGTCGAGGCCGTTTGCGCGCAGGATGGTGCTGATGGGGACGCCGTAGCGCCGGGAGAGCCGCCAGACGGTCTCGCCCGGGTGCACGGTGTGGTGGACCCCCCCTCCGCCCCGGGCGGCGGGGCGGGGAGAGGAGGCGCAGCCCGGCGCGAAGACGAGCCACATCGCGGCCAGCACGAGAGGCGTCAGACGCCACCCGGATCCCGTCCGAACGCCCACGCGGCCTAGGCCGCCCATCCGTGCTCCCCCACCAGGTCGACGAAGCGGCAGCGCCCGAGACTCTCGCGCAGGATCTCGCCGCTCTCGAGGCGCCGCAGCCGCAGCAGCTCCTGGCCCGCTCGATCGCCCACGGGAGCCACCAGGCGTCCGCCCGGCGCCAGCTGCTCGATCAGGGGCGGCGGGATCTCGGGGGCCCCTGCGGTCACCAGGACGGCCTCGAAGGGGGCCTCCTGGGGCCGGCCCCTGGAGCCGTCGCCCAGATGGACGACCACGTTGGTGAGGCCGAGGGCATCGAGGGCCGAGCGGGCCCGGGCGGCCAGCAACGGGATGCGCTCCACGGAGACGACCCGGGCCGCGAGCTGGGACAGCACCGCGGCCTGGTATCCCGAGCCGGTCCCGATTTCGAGCACCGTCTCGGCTCCGGCGAGCTCGAGGGCCTCGCTCATGGCCGCAACGATCCCGGGGGCCGAGATCGTCTGACCTTCACCGATGGGCAGGGGACCGTCGCGATAGGCCTGGTCCCACATCGCCTCGGGGACGAGCTGGTGACGCGCCACTCCGCCGATCGCCGCGAGCACGCGCCGATCCCGGACGCCCTGCTCCTGCAGCCGCTCCACCAGCCGTCGCCTCGGCAAGCGGTAGCGGGCCTCCGGATCGCGATCTCTCCGCCGCACGATCGGCCCCCTCCGGAACCGCAGCTTACGCGGGAAGCCCCCGTTTCGCCAACGCTTCCTCCGATGCATCGAAGGCACGGACGGGCCCCGGCTCGGAGAACTCAGGAGGTAGAAGTCGAGCAGCACGCACCTCCGAACTCGGCCCGCACCGCCGCCCGGGCGGCGGGGTCGCGCGCAAGCTCATGCACGGCGAGCGCCAGGGCCTGGCTGGCCTCCCGCAGGCCCTCTTCCCCTCGGGGACTGCCAGCAGCCTCGGCGAACTCTCGCGTGTGGAGTTGGAGGTCCTGACCGATGGGAAAATTCGGGTGGATGGTCGGAACCCTCTGGGAGACGTGGGTGATGTCGCTCGATCCAATGGCCGTTTCGGGTGCATGGGGCGTCTCGGGCAGCCCCAGACGTTCGAGCTGACGCCGGTAGACGCTGGCCAAGGCGTGGTTGGGGCACATCACCGGCGAGCCTCCCTCGAGGGGTTGGAGCTCGAGCCGGGTTCCGGTCTGCAGGGCAGCACCTTCGGCGCAGGCGCACAGCCGGGTGGAGGCCGACTCCAGGACGTCCGCGTCGAGGGCGCGGACCCAGAAGCGGGCAGCCGCTCGCTCGGGGATCACGTTCGGTGCGCTCCCCCCCTCGGTGACGATGCCGTGGATGCGCACCTCCCTGGAGAGCTGCTGGCGCAGCAGCCCGACGGCCACGAAGAGGGCAATCACCCCGTCGAGCGCATTCACGCCGCGCTCCGGATAGGCCGCCGCGTGGGAGGCGCGGCCGTGGAAGACGACGTCGAACTTGCGGTTGCCCAGGAACAGCCTGTGCGCCCGGCGCATGTCCGACGCGTGGGCCATGAGGGCCACGTCCACCGAGCCGAACACCCCGGCTTCCACCAGCCGCCGCTTGCCGAGACCGAGCTCCTCGGCGGGGCAGCCCACCACCACCACCTCGAGGATCTCCGAGGGAAGCACGCGGGCGAGGGCCCAGGCTGCCAGCAGGCTCGCTGGACCGGACAGGTTGTGGCCGCAGGCGTGGCCGATCTCGGGGAGGGAGTCCATCTCGGCCAGCAGTGCCGCCCGCAGCGGTGCCCGGGGATTCCCGTGGCGCGCAACGAAGGCGGTCTCGAGCCCCGCCACACCCTTCTCGATCTCGAAGCCCCGGGCCTCCAGAGCCTCCCGGTAGCGCTGGGACGTCTCGTGCTCCTCCAGCGAGGCCTCGGGGTGAGCGGCCATCCAGCGCGCCAGGCCGGCCGCGTCGGGGAAGTCCGCGTCGACGGCGGCCAGCAGGCACTCGTGCTCGTCGGAGAGACCCGGATGGCCCATGGCCCCTTCATCGGCCCGGTGGAAGCCGGACCTGACCGGCCCGTCGCGCCCTCCGGAGCCGCGGCTCCTTTTCGATTGTGGCTGCGGGGCCCCGCGGCGTATGCTTGCCTCTCGCGGGTCGGTCGCCCCACCCGCGTGGCCTGGGTGTGTCAGGGACATGGCCGCGCCGTCGCGCCGCTCGAGCGAGCCAGGTGCTCGGCGGCGGCCTCTCGCGCACCGGCCAGAAATCGAGGGGCGGCACGCCCGGGGTGGTCCGCCACCCCGGGCGTTTTCCATCGCCGCCGCGAGGAGACGCCATGGCAGGGATCCTGCTGCGCCACTGCAACCTGCTCGATCCGGCAGCGGGAGAGCTGCACGCCGGGTTCGAGGTGCGGGTCGAATGGACCTGGCGGCCATGCAGAGCCGGCCGGCGAGCCTCATCGCCCAGGAAGCGCGGACCGTCCTCGAATCCATGCTGCGCCGGGGCTTCACGACGGTGCGCGACGCCGGGGGCGCCGACTGGGGTCTGGCCGCCGCCGTCGAGCGCGGCCTCATCGAAGGACCGCGACTCTTCTTCGCGGGCCGCACGCTCAGTCAGACCGGTGGGCACGGGGACTTCCGACCCCGGGAGGATGCGCCCGCGATCTGCGCCTGCACGATCCACTCCTCGGGGTTTTCCCATGTGGCCGATGGTGTGGACGCCGTGCGACGCGCCGCCCGGGAGGAGCTGCGCCGGGGGGCGACCCAGCTGAAGATCATGGCCTCGGGAGGCGTGGCCTCGCCCAGCGATCCCATCTGGAACGTGCAGTACTCCGAGGAGGAGATGCGCGCCATCGTCGAGGAGGCCCGCAGCTGGCGGACCTACGCCATGAGTCGAGCCTGCGCAAGGTGGGCGATGTGCTCCAGGCGGGGCTCAGCTCCCTCGAGATCGCCCGGGACGCCGGGGTCCCCATCGGCTTCGGGACGGATCTGCTGGGCGAAACCCATCAGCACCAGAGCCGCGAGTTCAGCATCCGCGCCAAGGCCCTGCCCGCCGCCGATATCCTGCGTTCTGCCACCGTGGTGAACGCCGAGATCCTGAACCGGGCGGGAGAGCTCGGGGTGGTCGCGCCGGGCGCCCTGGCGGATCTGCTCGTGGTGGACGGAAATCCCCTCGAGGACATCGGGATCCTCGAGGGTCAGGGCGAGCGGCTGGCGGCCGTGATGAAGGGCGGTCGCTTCTTCGTCAACCGCCTTGGCTGACTTCTCCCCGGAAGGCGCCGCACTCGCACGATGGGTGCGTCCGAGCTGCGGCCCGCTGCGGGAGCCCGGGCGTCACCCTCCTCGCCCGCGTCGCGACCTACTCTCGGAGGCCCCCGCCGGATGGGCGGCCGGACCCCGAGGACAGCGTGAGTCTCTTCTACGACCGATCTCGCCGTGCCGATCTGGAGCGCAACCCTCCGCGCTCGGCTCCGAGACCCGCAACGCCCCGCCGAAGCCGCGAAGCCAGAGCGATCCTGATGAAGCGCTGGCACCCCCGGCCCTACCGCGTGCTCTGCGTGAGCTCCAACAAGGGAGGGGTGGGCAAGACGACGGTCGCCGCCAACCTGGCCGTCTACCTCCGCGCGCTCCGGGAGGACCTCCCGATCCTGATCTTCGGCCTCGACGACCAGTCGGTCCTCGATCACATGTTCTCCCTCGACCCGAGCGAGCCGACCGAGACCGTCGCGACGGCGCTGCGCGCCGGCAGCTTCGCCGCAGCTCTGCGCCCCGGGCAGTACGGGGTGCACCACGTCCCCTCGGACCCGTGCATCTCCACCCTCAAGACGGAGCTCACCGGCTCGCTTCACCTCCAGGAGGCCCTGGACCGCACCGGATGGCGGGGCCTCGTCATCATCGACACCAAGAGCGACCTGGAGATCCTCACCCGCAACGCCATCGCCGCCAGCGATCTCACGCTGGTGCCCGTCTGCGACGAGGCCTCGCTGCAGGAGGCCACCAAGGTCTTCGAGCTGCTGGAGGGCTGGTCGCTCCCTGGAGAGCGGGCGCGGGTGCTGCTCTCGATGCTCGACCGGCGTGTGCGCTATGGGCCCGGGGGCGAGCGGAACCTGTGGGAGCTCCTCGTCTCCGAGCTCGAGGAGCGGGGCCATCCGCGCTTCGAGGCCCACCTGTCCCACAGCCCCAAGGTCCAGAGCCTGGGCACCAACCCCGAAGGTCGCGCGCTCTCGATCCTCCACGGTGCCCCGAGATCGCGGGTGCACGAGCAGATGGGGCGCCTGGCCCAGGAGGTCCTCGACGCGCTCGGCCGTCCGGACGAGCCCCGTCGCCAGGCCACGCGGCCGCGCCCGACCCCGCCCGCAAACCCCGCCAAGCGCTTTCTCCTCCGCAGCGCCCGGCCCCGGCCCTGGAGCCACGCCACCGCCGAGGACGAGGAGTCGCTGGACCGGCTCCTGGTGGACCTCCACGCCGCCCGCGGCTGACCCGAGCGACGGCGTCTCCCTCAGGCGATGGGGTTGCGAAAGCCGAGCAGACGGTTCGAGAGCCGGATCATCAGCGGGTTCAGGAAGACGAAGCGCAGCTTCCACGCCGGCGAGTGACAGTCCTCGGGGTCGAGCCGGCCCTCCAGCAGCTCCCCACAGGCCTCGCCCGCGTAGCGACCCAGGGTGTCCAGGATGCGCTCTCCCAGCTCAGCCGAGGCGGCGGCCGGGGCACCCGAATAGGTGTTCTCGCCGAAGAACGCCATCCCCGCGCGATAGGACGCGAGCATCTGGAAGAAGCGCCTGGGATCGCCGCGCCCCGCCCGGGGCCGGCTCTTGCGCCGTGACTCCAACCAGGTGTCCACGGTCTGACGCGGCAGGGACTTCCAATCCGGATCCACCCAGTCGCCGTGCAGGGCCAGCAATTGGCTCGTCTCCACCAGCCCGCCGTGGGTATCTCCGGCCAGGTCGGGCTTGTGGATGCCCGGCAGGCCCCCGAGCACGTCGTCGAGGTTGGAGGTGCCCGACGTGAGACGGCTGATGAGCAGGGAGAACAACGAGACCATGCGCGTCCCGTAGCGCCGGTTGGCGCGGCGACAGGCCTTCTCGATCGCCAGGAAGTGACGAGGGCTCCCGTGGAAGTTCGAGACCCACACATGGCGGAATCCCTGGGCGCCCAGGGTACGCGCCAGATCCGTCAGCACGCGAACGGTGGTGCTCGGCTGGAAGTACAGGGAGCCGGGCTGGGGAACCGTATCCGTCGCCGTGTACACGAATGGAAGCTTGAGAAAGACACGCCCGCACTCGGCGGCAGGCAGGAAGCGCAGCATGCGCTCCGCAAGGCCCTCCCCCTCCAGGGCGTCCGCGCCAAGGGGCAGATGCGGTCCATGGACTTCGAGGGGCGAGCAGGTGAGGAGCACCACGGCCTCGCTGCGATCGATGCGGTCGAACGCCTTCTTGGTGAGGGTTTCCCAGCGCACCACTCTGGGCTGTTCCATGGATCCTCCCGTTCCCGCGATCCGCGAGTCGTTCCGGGTCAATCTAGCAACCCGACCCACGGGACGCGGGGCGCAATGGGACATCGCTCTCCGACTTGACGCGAGGACCCCCCTCACAGAAGATGGAGACGTCCCATACGCTCCTGCAGCTCCTCTCGAAGCCGAAGCTGCAGCGGGTGCGCCTCCGGAAGGCATCCATGGAAGCCGTCGTCGCTGTGCTGGTCCTCGTGTCGTCCTTCATCGGGGTGCGACTGCTGGACCGCGGCCGGCGCTTCTCCCTCCCTTCGCTGGCGCTCGTCTCGGTGGTGGCGGCCTCCGTGGCCTGGACCGCGACCCACGCCCTCCGCCTTCCTGCACCCGAGGAGGGGATCTCGGATCGGCCCATCGAGGTGCCCCCAACGGGCTACACGACCTCGCGCAGCTGCGAAGCCTGCCACCCTGCCCAGTATCAGACCTGGCATGCCTCCTATCACCGCACCATGACCCAGGTCGTGACGCCGGAGACGGCGGCCGCAGACCTCGACGGCACCGAGCTCAGCTGGGCCGAGCGTCTCTACCGCATCGAAAGGCGAGGAGACGACTTCTACGTACGCACCTCCGAGGGAGAGGACCCGGTCGCGTCCTCTTCTCAGCGCATCGTCCTCAGCACCGGCTCCCACTCGATGCAGGTCTACTGGATGGAGTCCGAGCCCGATCGCCAGCTCGAGATGCTCCCCTTCCACTACCTGGTCCCGGAGGAGCAATGGGTCCACCGCAGCGCGGCCTTCCTGGTGCCTCCCAACTCGAAGTTCTACGGGAGCCAGTGGAACGAGGGCTGCATCCATTGCCACACCACCCGCGGTCAGCCCCGCATGCAGGGGACCACCGTCGACACGCAGGTGGGCGAGTTCGGAATCGCCTGCGAGTCCTGCCACGGCCCGGGCGAGCGCCACGTACGCGAGAACCGGAACCCGGTGCGCCGCTACCGGCTCCACCTCGGCGACGATCCCGACCCGGACATCGTGGACCCCGAGCGTCTCGACGCACGGCGGGCGTCGGAGATCTGCGGTCGCTGTCACGGTTACGGAACCGCGGGCCCCGCGGACAAGAAGAAGTTCGACTGGGACGGCTATACCTTCGAGCCCGGGCGGGAGCTCTCCTATTCGCGGCGGATGACCCTGGGCGACGAAGTGCCCGCGGCCCTGCGGTCACGGACCTCCACGATGTTCTGGCCCGATGGGATGGTGCGCGGCTCCGGCCGCGAGTTCGGGGCGCTGCTCGAATCCCCCTGCTTCCGCGGTGGGGACTTCTCCTGCCTCTCCTGCCACACCATGCACCAGAGCGCCGACGACCCGCGTCCCCTCGAGGTGTGGGCAAACGACCAGCTCGGGCCCGGGATGGACGGCAACGAAGCCTGCGCCTCCTGTCACCCTGCCCTGGTCTCGAACGCCTCGGAGCACAGCCACCATCCACCCGAGTCTCCGGGGAGTCTCTGCTACAACTGCCACATGCCCTACACGACCTATGGGCTGCTGAAGGCGATCCGCAGCCACGAGATCTCTTCGCCCTCCGCGTCCACCGGTCTCGCGACGGGCCGACCCAACGCCTGCAACCAGTGTCACCTCGACGAACCCCTCGGCTGGACCGCGGAGCAGCTGCAGGCGTGGTACGAGATCCCGGTGCCCGAGATGGGGATCGACGAGCGCAACGTGGCCGCCTCGCTGCTGTGGCTGCTCTCGGGAGACGCCGCCCAACGCGCGCTGGCGGCCTGGAGCATGGGCTGGGAGCCCGCTCGCGAGGCTTCGGGAACCGACTGGATACCCCCCTACCTCGCCCAGCTTCTCGAGGACCCCTACCCCGCCGTTCGCTTCGTGGCCGAACGCTCGCTGCGCCGCATCCGGGGCTTCCAGGACCTCGATTACGACTTCATCGGCTCCGAGGATCACCAGCGGGCGGCCCACGCCGAGGCCCTGGCGCGGTGGTCCCGGAGCCCGGTGAGGCCCGCCGGACCCACGCTCATCCAGGAGGATGGACGGGTGCACCCCGAAGTCTTTGCTCGCCTGCTGGCCGCCCGCGACGACCGACCCGTGGTCGTGGCGGAGTAGCGTCTCACCGGACCCATGGCCCTGCCCGAGTCCACCCAGCCCGACGCCTCCCAGGCCCGCGCGCTCGACCTGTGGCACATCCGCTTCGGGTGGACGGTCATCGCCGTCTTCGCCGGCCTCGGAATGCTCCTGGAGACGATGCACGGCCTCAAGCTCGGCTGGTACCTCGACGTCGACTCGACGACGCGACGCTTCTTGTTCACGCTGGGCCACGCCCACGGCGTCCTCATCGGTTTCGTCAACGTCTTCTTCGGTCTCACGCTGCGCACCGGGTCGGTCGAGCGCGAGCGCCTGGCCTCCCGCTGCCTCGTCGCGGCCAACGTGCTCATGCCCACCGGCTTCCTGCTGGGCGGCATCGACACCCATGGAGGAGACCCGGGACTGGCCACCCTGGCCCTGGTGCCCCTCGGTGGCTCTCTGCTCCTGATCGGCGTCGTGTCCATCGCCCTCGGCACCCGGGATCCGGGTCCCCGGAGTCGACCGTGAAGAGCTATCAGATCGCAGACCTCTTCGAAGCCGTCGCTGACGCCGTCCCCGACAACGTGGCTGTCGTCTGCGGCGAGCAGCGCCTCAGCTACCGCGAGCTCGACGAGCGCGCCACCCGCCTCGCCGGATTCTTCCGGGAGCGGGGCCTCGGCCGCGGCGACCACATCGGCACCTATCTCTACAACTGCGCCGAGTACGTCACCACCATGATCGCGGCCTTCAAGATCTCCGCGGTTCCCATCAACATCAACTACCGCTACGTCGACGAAGAGCTGCTCTACCTCTTCCGCAACGCCGACCTGAAGGGACTCGTCCTCCAGCGGGAGTTCGCCGAGCGGATCGCGCGACTGGGCGACCGGCCCTCCTCCCTCGCCCACCTGGTGGTGGTGGAAGATGGCAGCGACGCAAGCCTCCGGGAGCTGGGTGCCGTCGGCTTCGAGGCCGCGGTGGCTGCAGGCTCGGTCGAGCGCCATCCAGGCGACCGCCGCAACGAGGACCTCTTCATCATCTATACGGGGGGCACCACGGGAACGCCCAAGGGTGTGATGTGGCCCCACGAAGCCGCCTATTTCGCCTGCTTCGGTGGCGGCAATCCCGTGGGCGAGGACATCACGGAAGAGGCGGCCCTGCTCGAGAAGGCCCGGAGCAGCGGCCACGCCGTGGCCATGCTGATCGTCGCCCCGCTCATCCACGGGGCCGCCCAGCTCGCCACCTTCATCTCGCTGATCGGCGGGAACAAGGTGGTCTACCAGCGGCACTTCGATGCCCGGGAGCTGGTCCGCCTGATCGCCCGGGAGCGGATCCTCTCGGTGTCCATCGTGGGCGACGCCATGGCCCGGCCGTTCGCGGATGCGCTCGAGGAGAACACGAACGCCCGCGAGCCCCTCGACTGTTCGAGCGTCCTGGTGGTGGGTTCCGCCGGCGCGATCTTCTCGGAGCCCGTGAAGGACAAGCTGAAGAAGTTCCTGCCCCAGGCCACGATGCTCGACAACTACGGATCCACCGAGACCGGCTTCCAGGGCAGCGGCGGATCCGGACACAAGAGCTTCGGACAGGGGCTCCGCTTCCGGATGAACAGCCGCACGACGGTGCTCGACGATCAGCTGCGTCCGGTTCAGCCGGGCTCGGGCATTCGCGGCCGGGTGGCCCTCCAGGGCTACGTGCCCGTGGGGTACTACGGCGACCCGGAGAAGTCGGCGGAGACCTTCGTGACCCTGGACGGGGTCCGCCATGCCATCACTGGCGACATCGCCGAGGTCGAGGCAGACGGCAGCGTGAAGCTCTTCGGGCGCGGCTCCGTGTGCATCAACAGCGGGGGGGAGAAGATCTTCGTCGAGGAGGTGGAGAACGCTCTCAAGAGCCACCCCGCCGTCTACGACGCGGTGGCGGTGGGCCTCGACGACCCACGCTGGGGTCAGCGGGTGGTGGGCCTCGTCTCAATGGATCCCGGACTCGCGGCGCCCAGCGAGGCCGCGTTGCGGGAGCACTGCCGGGAGCACATCGCGGGCTACAAGGTCCCGAAGGAGATTCATACCGTCGACCGGGTCTTTCGCGGGCCCAACGGGAAAGCGGACTACAAGCTCGCAGCCCGCGAAGCCGCCGCCCGCTCCCAGCGGCCCGGCTGAGCCGGACCCGCGGCCCCGCCGCGGGCCGCGTCACGACCGGCTCTGCTTCTCCTCGTCCACCAGCTGCACCGGCCCGAAGCCCTCGGGGTGGCGGGGCGTCTTGTCGGCGTAGAAGGCTCGAATCCGGTCCATGTCGCGCTTCACGTCGCCGCTCGGACGAATCTCCGGCCCGAAGCCGCCACGCCTGCGCCCATAGTCCAGGTAGCCCAGCACGACGGGCACCTCTGCCGCCCGGGCGATGCGGTAGAAGCCGGACTTCCAGTGGGAAGCAGCGCTCCGCGTACCCTCGGCCGGCACGACCAGGGCCAGCGTGGGAGAATCCGCGAAGGCCTGCACCATCTGAGCCACCAGGTCGTTGCGGCGGTCCCGGCGCACCGGAACCCCTCCCAGTCCGCGCATCACGGTGCCGGCCGGACCCCGAAACAGCGTGTGCTTGCCCATCCAGGAGACCCGCACGCCGAGCACCCAGCTGAGGGCCAGCAGGTAGACGAGATCCCAGTTCGAGGTGTGGGGGGCGGCGATCAGCACGTAGTGCTTCGCCGTGGGGACCGCCCCTTCCGGGGCCCAGCCCGAGAGCCGCAGGAACGCGGCAGCCAGCCGTTCTTTCAACGCATTGCCCCCAGGGTGGACGGGAGGGGGTGCGCAGAGTGTGACGCGTCGGATGTCACCTCACCAGCCTCTCCCGGACCCACCGGGAGACCGGAGGAGTCGCCGGCGGCGCGGATCCGCGCGATCCTGAGCGGGCCTGCCCCGGAGGAGCCCATGTCCATCGCGCATCTGCCCCCCACCGCCGAGCCGGCCGAGGTCGCCGGGCTGCTGGAGAGCGATGGCGCCGCCATCGTGGATCACGTGGCCTCTCGCCAGCAGATCGATGCCGTCCTGACGGAGCTCGCGCCGCACCTGGACGCCACGGCCCTGGGCCCCGACGGCTTCAGCGGGCGCCGTACCCGGCGCACCGGAGGCCTCATCGCGCGCTCGCCCACGGTGCGGGAGCTCCTGCAGCACCCGCTGGTTCTCGACTGCGTGGGCGAGGTGCTCTCCCACGCGACGAACTTCCAGATCCACCTGACCCAGATGATCGCCATCGGCGCCGGCGAGAAGGCCCAGAGCATCCACCGCGACCAATGGGCCTTCGACTTCTTCCCCTTTCCTCGCGGCTACGAGGTGCAGTGCAACACGCTCTGGGCCATGACCGACTTCACGGAGGAGAACGGCGCCACCCGCGTCGTCCTCGGGAGTCATCGCGCCGAAGACCGGCGCTCCTACGCCGAAGAAGAGAGCCAGCTCGCTTCGAAGGCGGTGACCCGAGCAAGTGGACGTCCTCGAGCTCGATCCTCATCCACCACAATTCATCCGAGGGCTCCGCCCTCGCGGAGCCCTCGGATGCGCTCCGGGTCGTAGCCCAGCACCCGCCCGAGGACCTCCTCGGTGTGCTCGCCGACCGTGGGCGCCCGGCGGGGCACGGGGAGGGTCTCGCCAAGAAACTTCACGGGGAACGGAAGCATGTCCGCGCCGTGGTCCGCCGCGGGATACCAGGGGAGTCGATCCTGGAACTGCGGGTCGGCGGCGATGCTGCGCGGCGTGTTCACCGGCGCGATCGGGGTGTTCTGGCGTCGGCCGAACTCGATCCATTCGGCGCTCGTCCGAGCGCGAAAGATCCCACGGAGCTCGCCCTGGAGCTCCCGGTTGCCCCGGGCGTGGTCGGCGAACTCCGCGCCCGGCCAGCGCTCGAAGAGATCCATCCGCTCCACGCCTTCGCAGAAGTTCTTCCAGAAGGCGCGCTCCGAGGCCATGAAGAGGACGAAGCCGTCGGCGCTCTCGTACATCTGGTAGCGCACGCCCTCCTTCATCCCGGCTGTGCCCGGCTCTCTACGCTCGTAGGCGTCCGCCTTGTTTCCTGTCACCTCGGAGTCCGGGCGCTCGTAGGCCTTCCAGCTCTCGCTGCGGTACCAGTCCATGTAGGCCGCCGCGTCGGACTGGGCGATTTCCAGCTGGGAGCCCTCGCCGCTCTCCCGCGCGCGCAGCACCGCCGCCAGCACGCCGAAGGCCCCGAACAGGGGACCCGCGTGCATCCCCATGGACGCATGCTCCGAGATGTAGGTGAAGCCTTCCTCGTCCCGGGCCGGGTTGACGAGACCCGCCCAGGTATCGAAGGCGATGCCATGGCTC
>JBDLIK010000034.1:0-13079 GCA_039714895.1 Myxococcota bacterium
GTGGGACTTCGGACGGCTCATCGATGGAGTGTTCTTCGAGCCCCTTCCGGGCGAGTGGGGGGTCACGCCGCCGCTGACCATCGCGGGGCCCGAGCTCGTGGTCACGAAGACCGGCCCGGCGACGCTGGGGAGGACGCTCAACCTGGGGGAGTGGGGGGACTTCGCCATCGACGTCCAGAATGCCGGCCTCAGCGACGCCTGGAACGTCACGATCCTCGACAGGCTCCCCGACGGCGCCACCGGCGGCATGTGCGACACGACGCCCGAGCTGCTGGGCGTCCAGGTCTTCGCTGCGGACGGCGTGACGCCCGTCCCGGGCAAGGGCCCGCTGAGCCCGGGCACCGACTTCTCGCTCAGCTACAGCCCTGTGCCCACCTGCGAGCTCACGCTGACGATGCTCACGGCGGCGGGCACGATCGGCCCGAACCAGCGCTTGATCATCAGCTACCGCAGCAAGCTCGACGCGGACAGCCAGGACGGCGCCACGCTCACCAACGTCGCGGGGGCGACCCGATGGTTCAACGGCGACGGGAGCAACCCGGACCGCGTGACCTTCACGCGCACACTGACCGACGGCACCGTCGGCGTGCTCGATCACGAGGACGCCCACACCGTCACGGTGGCGCTGTCCGGCTACTTCTTCGAGAAGACCGTGGCGAATCTCACCAGCGGCGCGAGCCCGACCATGACGGCTGCTCCGGGCGACACACTGCGCTACACGTTGCGTCTCCAGGCCACCGACGTCGCGCTCGACGACCTCACCTTCTTCGACGACCTCGGCGCCCTCAACGCCTCGCCGGCCTTCGTGCCGGGTACGCTCGCGCTCGTTGCCAGCACGATCCCACCCGGCGCCGACACCACCAACACCGACCCGAACGGTGGCACGAACGGGGCCGGCATCCTCGACATCCGCAGCCTGAGCGTTCCCGTCAACAACGAGATCCTGATCCAGTTCGACATCACCCTGGACCCGAGCCTCGCCGACGGCACCGTGGTCCTCAACCAGGCGGACCTCGTCAGCACGGTCAAGCTCGCCGACAGCGACGACCCCAACATCAACGGTCAGGCCGACCCCGACGTCGAAGGTGACGAGGACCCGACGCGGGTCGTGATCGAGACGACGCCGTCCGGACCCTTCCAGTTCGAGAAGGCGGTGGCCAACGTGACCACCGGCGTGGACCCGGCCACCACGGCGACGCCCGGCGACGTGCTCCGCTACCGGCTGCGGCTCGAGAACCTCGGCAACGCGCCGCTCAACGACCTGGCCTTCTTCGACGAGCTCGACCGCCTGAACGACCCGGCCGCCTTCCAGGCCGGAACCCTGCAGCTGATCACCGTTCCCGCCGGCGCCGACAGCAGCAACACCAGCAGCACCGGCGGCCCTCGGGGCACCGGAGTGCTCGACGTCCGCAATCTGAGCCTCGCCGCGAACGAGAGCCTGCTGGTCGAGTTCGAGATCACGCTGGCTTCCTCCATCGCAAACGGGACTCTCGTCACCAATCAGTCCCAGCTGCTTTCCCAGGGCGTGGCCTTCGCCGACAGCGACGACCCCAACGTCAATGGCGCGTCCGACCCGACCGTGCCCGGGGACGAGGACCCCACGCAGGTGCTGATCGCGTCTGCCCCGGCCTTCCGGGTGGAGAAGGTCTCGACGTACCTGACGGGCGACCCGAACGTGCTGCTCGCGGGCGAGACGCTGCGTTACACCATCACGGTCAAGAACATCGGGACGGACGACGTAGTTGACGCGGAGCTCCGGGACGCCATCCCGGTGAACACGCAGTACGTCGCGGGCAGCACCACGCTGAACGGTGCGCCGGTCCCGGACGGTCCGTCGGCTGTGGCTCCCCTCAGCGGTGGCATCCTCATCCACGCAGCGGAGGATCCGACGCCGGGTTTCATGCGCGCGGATGCGTCCGCGACGCAGGACAACGTGGCCACGGTCGTCTTCGACGTGGTGGTCGACGGCGACGTGATCGACGGCACCGTGATCTCGAACCAGGCGTTCGTGAGCGCGGTCGCGGGCGGTGTGTCGGACCAGCCATCGGACGATCCTCGGACCCCGATTCCGGACGATCCAACGCGAGACGTCGTGGGCAACGTACCCCTGCTGTTCGCGGCCAAGGACGTCGCGATTCTGGTGGATGCAGGCACGCCGGGCATCGTCGATCCGGGGGACGTGCTGCGTTACACGATTACGGTGCACAACAGCGGGGCCACCCCGGCGAGCGGTGTCGCCCTGGCCGACAGCGTGCCCGCGAACACCACCTACGTGGTGGACTCGCTGACCCTGAACGGGCTTCCCGTGGGCCAGCCGGATGGAGGCGTCTCGCCGCTGATCGTCGGCATCCCCATCAGCTCCGCCGCCCTCACGCCGCCGCTGCCGGGCCCGGGGGAAGGCACGCTGGCCGCCGGAGGGACGGCGGTGATCGAGTTCTCCCTGCGGGTGGACGACGGCGTGCCCGGGGGCACCCTCATCAGCAACCAGGCCCTCGTGACCAGCGTCGAAGTGCCGAGGCTGCCGACCGACGGCGACGGCAACCCCGCGACGGGGCCGGAGCCGACGGTGGTGGTGGTGGGCGACGGACAGCAGCTGTCGATCACGAAGCAGGTCGTGGTGGTGGGCGGCGGCCCGGCCCTCGCAGGGTCGCAGCTCGAGTACCTCGTGAGCGTCGTCAACGTGGGCTCCGTGCCGGCCTTCTCGGTGGTGATCACGGACGATCTGGATGCTCCCACGCCGGGACAGCTCGGCTACGTAGCCGGGTCGGCGACGATGAACGGCTCCACGTCCGGCCTGGGCTTCGTAGGCTCGCTCCTCACCGCCGACTACTCGGCTCTGCGCGGCCCGCTGCAGCCGGGGGAGTCGGTCGTGCTCCGCTTCCGGGCTGTGATCGATACCCGTCTCACGACGGGGACCACCATCCTCAACACGGCCCTGGTCACCTGGAGTACGCCGCCCCAGACGGCGAGCGCCAGTGTCTCCCTTGACATCGGCGGCATGCCGGGGGTCGGCGTCCTGAGCGGCAGGCTCTGGCACGATGCCGACTTCGACAAGGCCCCGGGCATGGGCGAGCGCCGGCTGGAAGGCTGGTTCGTCGACCTGTATCGCAACGATCAGCCGGTGCAGTCGGTGGGGACCGATGCCAGCGGGGCCTACAGCATCGGCGGGCTCGAGCCCAACGACGGGAGCGGTGACCGATACGAGCTCCGCTTCCGGGCGCCGGGCGCGGGAGCGAACACCGCAGCGCTCGGCCGGGCCGATTCACCCTTCACGAACGACCTGCAGCGGATCACGGACATCGTGGTCCCGTCGGGCAGCAACCTCCAGGACCTCAATCTGCCGATCGACCCGAACGGCGTCGTCTACGACGCGATCCGGCGGGCGCCGATCACCGGCGCGGCGCTCAGCATGCTGGACGCGAGCGGCAGCGCACTCCTGCCGTCCTCCTGCTTCGACGATCCCGCTCAGCAGGGCCAGGTCACGCTGGGCGACGGCCACTACAAGTTCGACCTGAACTTCTCCGATCCCACCTGTCCCAGCGGCGGCAGCTACGTGATCGCGGTCGCGGTGCCGGGATCGGGCTATACGGCCGGCTCCTCCCGGATCATCCCCCCGACCTCCGATCCCTCGACGCCAGCGTTCTCCGTGCCCACATGCCCGGGGAGCCCCGACGACGCGGTGTCCTCGACCGCTCAGCACTGCGAAGCACAGCCCTCGGCGTTCGCTCCTGCTGGCACCGCGAGCACCAGCTACCACGTCCACCTGCTCCTGGACGCCAGCCAGGTCCCCGGCTCGAGCCAGATCTTCAATAACCACATTCCGCTGGACCCGGTGCTCGATGGCGCCGTGGGGATCACCAAGAGGACGCCCTCGGTCCTCGTCAGCCGCGGCCAGCTGGTGCCCTACGAGATCACCTTCAGCAGCGAGCTCGCGCTTGACCCCCTGGACATCCGGATCGTCGACCGCTTCCCCGCCGGATTCCGTTACGTGGAGGGATCCGCCCGGATCGAGGGCGTGCCCGTCGAGCCGACGCTCAACGGCCAGGAGCTCGTCTGGACCGACGTCAGCGCCGGAACCTCGAATCCCCGCACCCTCGTCCTGCTCCTCGCGGTCAGCGCCGGCGTCGGCGAGGGCCGGTATCTGAACCGCGCGCAGGCATTCAGCAACCTGACGGGAGAGGCGCTCTCCGGTGAGGCCACCGCCACCGTGCGCGTGATCCCGGATCCGACCTTCTCCTGCACCGACGTGCTGGGGAAGGTCTTCGACGACGCCAACCGCAACGGCGTGCAGGACAGCGGCGAGCGTGGACTGCCCGGCGTCCGGTTGGTGACGGCGCGCGGACTGAAGGCCACCACCGACCCGCATGGCCGGTACCACATCACCTGCGGGGTGACCCCACGCGAGGGACGGGGCAGCAACTTCATCCTCAAGCTCGACGACCGAACCCTGCCCAGCGGCTATCGGATGTCCACCCGGCAGGTACAGGTGCAGCGGGCCACGCCGGGCAAGGCCCTGCGCTTCAACTATGCCGCCTCCATCCACCGCGTGGTCGGATTGGACATGGCGGATGCAGTCTTCGAGCCGGGCTCCACCGAGATGCGTGCCCAGTGGAGGCCGAGGATCGATCTGCTGCTCGAGGAGCTCAAGAAGTCTCCGGCGACCCTCCGCCTCTCCTACGTCGCTGACGTCGAGGACGCGCGGCTCGTGGATCAGCGCCTGGCCGCCGTCAAGAAGGAGATCGCCGAAGCATGGCAGGCGCTGGATTGCTGCTACCGGCTCACGATCGAGCCGGACGTGTTCTGGCTTCGCGGTTCTCCGCCGGATCCACCGGCGGCGAGCCTGCCGGATAGCCGGTGAGCGGGATGCCGAAGCGCAACCACATCCTGCTGCTGTGGGCGGTGCTGGCCTCTGCCGCCGTCCGCGCCGAGGATGTCCGTGAAGCCCAGCTCGGCGAGGCGGTCGAGCGACATCTGCCGGGCGCGGGGTCCTTCTCCCAGTGGGCGCAGGATCCCGAACGGCTCGCGACGGTGGCTGGCGACAGGCTGGAGAGTCGGGAGGTGCTCACCGAGGACGTGGAGATCGTCAAGCTCACGGATCTCGTTCCGCCGATACGCTTCGAGTCGGGCGTTGCGGACATTCCAGCCAGCTACCTGGAGAGGCTGAGGAGCATTCTCGGCGGTATGCAGCATCTCGACAACGTGCGGCTGCACCTCGTCGGCCACGCCGACGACCAGCCGTTGTCGGACGACCTCGCCGGGATCTATGGTGACAATGCCGGACTCTCGCGGGAGCGTGCTGGTGAGGTGGCGGAGTTCATTCAGAACGCGCTGTCTCTTCCGCCGGAGGCCATCTCCTTCGAGTGGGCCGGCGACAGCCAGCCGGTTGCCAGCAACGCCACCGCCGAGGGGAGAGCGCTCAATCGGCGCGTGGAGGTGGAGGTCTGGTACGACGAGATCGGGGACAAGGTCGCGCTGGAGGAGGTCGTCGTCCCTGCTGAGATCAGGCGGATCAAGGTCTGCCGGACGGAGACGGTCTGCAAGCTGCGCTACCGCGAAGGCCACGAGCGCCGCGCGCGGGTGAAGAACCTGGTCGCACCCCTGCACTTCAGCGAGGAGACCGTGGGTGTACCGGGGAAGTTCATCCGGCAGGTCGAGCAGGCACTGTACAACCTCCGGGACAAGCAGAACGTCACGGTTCGGTTCATCGGCTTCACGGATGACGCCCCGCTGAAGGGACGGGCGGAACGCATCTACGGGACCCATCTTGCGCTCTCGAAGGCCAGGGCGCGCCGGGTCGCTCTGGCGCTCCAGGAGGCCCTCGATCTGCCGACGTCGGCGATCGAGAGCGATGGCCGGGGGGCGAGCCTTCCCCTCGCTTCGAGCGAGACGCCCCGGGGCCGGGCCCTGAATCGCCGGGTCGAGGTGGAGTTCTGGCACGACGATCCGCTGCAGGAGCTGCCCGACGAGCCCCAGCGATGCCCGGATGAGCCGGGCGCTGAGCTGGTGACGAGGGTCTACGACCCGCCCTGGGGTCGCATTGCACCGCTGCCCATCGAGGATGGCCAGGCTTCCATCCCGCCCGACTACCACGAAGAGCTGCGCCGCGCCATGGCAGACGTCGCGGACGAGACCCACGTGCGGCTGCGGTTCGTGGGCTATACGAGCAACGAGCGCCTGGATCGACGGACGGCCAGAGCGTATGGGGATGACGTCGGGCTCTCCGCCGCGCGTGCGCGGCGGACGATGGAGCGCATCCAGGCGGAGCTCGGGCTCTCGGACGCGCAGGTCGAGCACGAGGGGCGCGGATACGTCCACTCGAGCGACGTGGTGAACGCGGGCTTCCTCCAGGGTGATCGCTCCCATGTGGTCGTCGAGGTGGTCTATGACGAGCTCGCGTTGCTCGACGACTACGAAGGTGTCGAGGTCATCCCGATCACCCGGGAGCTGAAGGCGAAGAACCCTCTCGCGCTCAACCTGATGCGCATCACCGTCGACGGCGAGCCGCTCGACGACCCCGGCAGGAGCTCGGCCGACATCCAGCGCTGCACGGACGTTGCCCTCGAGCACGCCAACATCAGGTTCCACTTCGACAACCTCGAAGCCAACCGGCGGCTCAGCATCAGGTCGCAGCCGGGCCCGGTGCCGCTTCGCGTCTCTGCGGACGGCGGCACGCTGGCTCCGACCGTTCGCTTCCGGTCGTACGCCAACTACCCGCATTTCATCGCCAGATCGGAGGTCCGGATCTTCGAGCGGGATCAGTCCCTCCAGGCGGTGCCCCTGGCCGTCGTCGAGGTCGGCGAAGACGGCTTCGCGGCCTGGCAGCCCGCCCTGGAGGCCTCTCCGGAGCTCGAGCTGAAGTACGTGCTGCGTGCCTACGACGAGGACGGCGGGTTCGACGAAACGGTGTCCCGGCCGCTCCGGATGGAGTTCGCAGGGCCGGTCGATCGGGTTCCGTCGGACCGGGACGGAGTGGACGAGGATCGGACCGATGGCGCCGCTCGGTTCACGGCAGGTGGCGGGGAGGGCGCCGCGCCGGCCGTCCAGCGGCAGCCGGATCCGCTGCTCTCCGGGTACGGTGAGAGCGAGCTGGCGGTCCGCAACATCGCCCTCGGCAGCGTCGGCGCCGTTCGGGTCCAGGGTAGTGGGATTCCGCCGCGACACAGCGTGTGGTTCGCCGGGAGCCCGGTACCCATCGACGAAGACGGGAGCTTCGTCGCCGAGGCGCTCCTGCCGTCCGGGATGCACACGGTCGAGGTGGCCGTGCTCGACGAGGCCGGCAACGGTGAGCTGTTCCTCCGGGACCTGGAGTTCGGTGAGAACGAATGGTTCTACATGGGCATGGCCGATCTCACCCTGGAGGCGAACAGGGCCAGTGGTCCCATCGACGCACTCGCCGGCGAGGCCGCTCCCCTCCGCGACGGCACAGCGACGGATGGCCGGCTGGCGTTCTACGTGAACGGCAGGTTCGGGGAAGAGTGGAGGCTGACGGCGAGCGCCGACACCCGGGAGGCACCGGTAGAGGACCTGTTCAGCAACTTCCTGGACAAATCGCCGGAGTCGCTGTTCAGGCGGATCGATCCCGACTACCACTATCCGACCTTCGGCGACGACGCCACCGTCGAGGAGACCGCGCCGACCCTGGGCCGATTCTTCCTCAGGCTGAGCCAGTGGGAGAATCACGCCCTCTGGGGGAACTTCAAGGTCGGCTACCTGGACAACGAGCTGGCGCACGTGGACCGCGGGCTCTACGGCGCCAACCTCCACTACCAGTCGCGCGCGACGACCAGCCTCGGCGAGCAGCGGCTGGTGATCGACGGCTTTGCCGCCGAACCGGGCACCGTGCCCAGGCGGGAGGAGTTCCGGGCCACGGGTGGCTCGCTCTACTTCCTCGGCCAGCAGGACCTCCTGGTCGGCTCCGACCGTGTGCGGATCGAGGTCCGGGACAAGGACTCGGGCCTCGTGTCGAGCGTGGTGCACCTGACGCCGGTGCTGGATTACGACATCGATTATCTCCAGGGCCGCATCCTGCTCTCCGAGCCCCTCGCCTCGACCGTTGACGACAGCCTGCTCGTTCGCACCGGGGGGTTGAGTGGGGACGAGACCTGGCTGGTCGTCCAGTACGAACACACCCCCGGCTTCGACGAGGTGGACGCCATGGCCCTCGGCGGTCAGGGGCAGTACTGGCTGAACGATCACGTCAAGCTGGGCCTGACCGCCAACAGCAACCAGGAGGGCGCCGCCGACAGCAGCCTCTATGCCGCGGACCTGACCGTGAGGAAGAGCGCGGACTCCTGGTTCAAGCTCCAGGCCGGGCGGAGCGAGGGCCTGGTCTCCAGCTCGCTGCGCTCCGACGACGGCGGCTTCAGCTTCCTGGACGGCGGGGATCTGGCCCTCACCAGGGCGGACGCCGGCGCCTACCGGGCGGACCTCAGCATCGCCGTCGGGGACTTCTTCGACGGCAGCAGGGGACGCTTCAGCCTGTACGCGCAGAACCTCGAGGCGGGCTATTCGGCGCCGGGCTTGACCACGCTGACGGACACGAGGCAGTTCGGCGGCAGCTTCAGGATGCCGGTCACCGAGAAGCTGCAGCTGGCCGCCAAGGCAGACCGGCGGATCCAGGCTGCCGGGCTCGAGACCACGGCCCAGGAGCTCGACGTCCGCTACCAGCTGAGCGATTGGTGGAGCCTCAGCGCCGGGCTCCGGAACGAGCTTCGGGAGGACCACTCTCCGGTCGTACCGCTGACCCAGGAGCAGGGCGAGCGGACGGACGCGGTGATGCAGCTGGCGTACGACTCCAAGGACCGCTGGCGGGGCTACGGCTTCGTACAGAGCACGCTGTCCACCACGGGGAACCGGGAGGACAACGGGCGCATCGGCGTCGGCGGTGCCTATCGCCTGAGCGAGCGGCTCCGCCTCGACGGCGAGGTGTCTCACGGCGACCTCGGACCGGGCGGCAAGCTGGGCGCGAGCTACCAGCACTCCGAGCGCACCAACCTGTATCTCAACTACACGCTGGAGGACGAGCGCGCCGACAACGGCTTGAAGGCGCGCACGGGCAATCTGATCGCGGGTGCCAGGACGCGCCTGTCGGACAGCGCGAGTGTCTACCTGGAGGACCGGTACCAGCACACGGACTGGAGGAGCGGCCTGACCCAGGCCGCGGGGATCAGCCTGGCGCCGGCGGATCGCTGGAGTCTCGGTGCCAACCTGGACGTCGGCACGCTGAAGGACCGACAGACCGGTGCCGAGACCCGGCGCAAGGCGGGCGGCGGCCGCGTCGGCTACGGCTCGGAGGCGATCCAGCTCGCGAGCGCCATCGAGTACCGCTTCGACGAGACCCAGCAGCTCGACGGGACCTGGTCGGACAGGACGACGTGGCTGTTCAGGAACACCCTGAAGTACCAGATGACCCCGGACTGGCGGCTGGTGGGCCGATTGAACCACTCCGAGAGCGAGAGCTCCCTCGGGCAGTTCTATGACGGGGGCTATACGGAGGCCGTGGCCGGCTACGCGTACCGTCCGGTCCGCCACGACCGGCTCAATGCGCTGGCCAAGTACACGTACTTCTACAACGTCCCGACTTCGGACCAGGCCATCGTGCGGGACACCTCTGCGCAGTTCATCCAGAGGAGCCACATCGCGTCCTTCGACCTGATGTACGACGTGAGCGCGAGCTGGTCCGTGGGAGGAAAGTACGCCTACCGCCTGGGTCAGGTGAGCCTGGACCGGGAGAACCCGGAGTTCTTCGACAACAACGCGCATCTCTACATCCTGCGAGCTGACTGGCACTTCCGGGAGCACTGGGAGGGGTCGATGGAGATGCGCATGCTCGACGTGCCGGACCTCCAGGACCGGCGCAGCGGTGCCCTGCTCAGCATCTACCGGTACCTGGGGGACCACTTCAAGGTCGGGGTCGGCTACAACTTCACGGACTTCTCGGAGGACCTGACGGACCTGAGCTACGACCACCACGGCGTCTTCGTCAACCTGGTCGGCGCGTTCTAGGATGGGGCACTTCCGCGACCGTGTCCGGCTGAAGCTGGGCGCCCTGCTCGGGAGCGCCGCGACGCGCACCAGCGAAGGTGCAGGTCGCCTGCGTGAGGCGGCGCGCGATCTGCGGCAGGGCCCGTCCCTGCTGCCCCAGGCGCTGGCCGCGCGGGAGCGCGGGAACCTGGAGGCGGCCTTCTGGCTGCTGGAGGAGGCCTGGCGCACGGAGCCCGCCGCCGCGGGCGTGCCGACGGCCTTCTGGGACGTCTCGGTGGCGCTCGGCCGCGCGCAGGCGGCCGCGCCTGCGGCGGTATCGCTGGTGGAGCGCTGTGCCGCCGAAGGCGCGCTCGAGCTCGGCGCGCAATACCTGGCCGAGCTCGGCCGGGCCGTGCCCGATGCGGTCGTGAAGCCCACGGCGGTGGCCCGTCTACTGCCCGCGCTGCGCGAGCGCATCGACAAGGCCGACGAGGAGGAACGCGCGGAGGCCGAGGCGCTGCTGAGGCACGCCCTGGGCCTGGCGCTCGATCCGCGCAACGAGGCGCCAAGCCCCGGCCTCGCCTTCCGTCTCTTCGCGGAAGCGCGCGCAGTACACCCCGGCATCGCCTGCCGCGCCGCCGAGCTCGCGCTCGAATCGCCCCACCTCCACGAGGCCAAGCGCGCCCTGCTCTGCGACTTCCTGGGCCGGCCGCTGAGCCCGTCCGCGCCTCGGGACGCTCCCCCGGATCGACCCGCTCCGATGACCGCTCCCACACCGCGCAGCGACCTCCCATCCGCGAAGCCAACCCTCGATCGCCCGAGCGAGGAAGAGCTGGCCGCGCCCGCGCGCGGGCTGGAGCCGCATCACGATCCGCTGGCGTCATCCCCGAGACCCGGGTCGCCCGTGGAGCAGGATCTGCTCCACGGCGTGCCAGAGAGACTCGACGACGACGCCCTGGTCTTCCGGTGGCGGGACGGACGCTCCTCGCGTCTCGGCTGGCGCGAGATCGAGGGCGTCGCCGTCGCCCGCATCGAGGCGCCCGGTCGCGAGACCGTGACCATCGTCGACCTCGCGCTCAACTGGACCCGTCGCAACCGCGAGACACTGCGGCTGGTGCGGCTGCGTGACGACAGCTTCGACCCGGCCCAGTTCGTTTCGTCGGGAGAGGGCTCCCTCGCCGACTTCCTGGCTGAGATCCTTGAGCGCAGCCGAGCCATCCCTCTGCCGGACCCGGAGAGCGCGCTTGGCCTGCGGCCTGTGGTTTTCGACTCCTTGGACGCCTACGAGCTGGCCATCCTTGGCCGCCCTCCGGGTTGACCTGACCGGCTGCTCCGGCAGAGCCAGACCAGGAGCAGCGCCAGGCCCCGCAGCGTGCGCGGCGCCGGCTCGGGCAGGAGGAGGACGGCGCGCTCGGCGACGTGGGCGTGCAGGGCCCTGCTGGGATGGATGGAGTCGAAGAGCAGGAAGCCGTCGGCGCCGGGGCCCTGGGGGTCCGTGGCGCAGGCAGGGTCCCCGAGACAGGGCAGGCCGAAGGCGGTGTCGCCGCTGCTCGTGTCGATCGCGGCCGGTGAGAAGCCGAAGGCGGCCGGGTCCGCCACCGCCTCCTCCATCAGGCCGTACACGTCGAGCAGCGCGACGTCCACGCCCTCGAGGGAGTCCAGGCCGGCGGCGAGGGCCGCGTCGAACTCGAGGCTGAGAGCGGTCACGAGGTCCCGCTCCCCCGGCGTGAAGGCCGAGCCGCTGCCCTGCGGAAACGAGAAGGCGCCGAAGACGCGCCCCACGTCCGGCAGGTTCGCGACCAGGAAGTGTCGGGCGCCGAGGGAGCGCAGGCGCTCGATGCCGGCCAGAAGGCGCTCCACGGCCTGGGCCATGGCGCCGGGGGCCCCAGGCATGGAGAGCACGTCGTTCCCGCCCAGCCACAGGACGTAGAGGGCGTCGGGGTCAGCGTCTCCGAAGGGGCCGATTTGCAGCGTCTGGAACAGGTCGATCTGGAGGTCGAGGTCGGAGGTCTCGTCGCCCCCGTCGGCGAAGTTGTTGCCCAGCTGGCTGGAGGGCAGGGCCTCGAAGCCGAGCGCCTCGGCGAGCCGATCGCTCCAGACCGGGCCGTTCGAGCAGCGCCCGGACGCGTAGCCGGGGATCTCGAGGAGCGCGCAGGTGTTGCCCGTGTCCGACAGACTGTCGCCGAACAAGAAGACGTCGGAGTAGGGGGCGGCGGCGCTCGCGTGCGCGAGCAGCAGCGCGGCAGCGAGTGTGCAGGCGATCCGCTTCGACCTCACGGCTCCTCCGGCGTCGCCCGCTCCCCTGCCTGGCCGGGGACGATCCTCGATCCCAGCGACCCCCCGGCCTGCGGGAGCCGTGAGCCGTATCACGCCTTCGCTGCCTCTCCGCTCCCGGTCCCCGGCCTGGCGACCGGCCCGGCGGCTCGCCTCGAATGAATCGGAGATGTACTTGCACTACGGACTCGATCTTTGGTTCGAGCGGAGGGTGAAGCCTCGGTGCACGAGGGCGGGCGCGTCCGCCGCCACGAAGGGCTCGCCCCGGCTCGACCGGGTACAGCCCGATCGTCAATCGGACAAGCGCTGGTGGACGATCTCGCCGTTCACCAGGACGGCCTGGACGTGGCTGGTGTACTCGAAGGGGTCGCCGTCGAAGAGCACCAGGTCGGCGTGCTTGCCGGGCTCGAGCGAGCCGACCCGGTCGTCGATGCCCAGGCGCTGGGCGGCATCAAGGGTCAGCACCGAGAGGGCCCGCTCGAAGCCCAGCCCCCAGGCACCCGCCAGGGCGGCCTCGAAGAGCACCACGTGGGTGCGTGGCACGTAGCCCTCGAAGCCCGACTGGAAGGTGATCGGGATGCCGCGCTCCGCCAGGATCGCGGCGTTCTCGAGGGTGAGGTTCATGGTCTCGAGGCTGCCGACCCGCTCCATCACCGGCCCCACGTGGACGGGAACGCCGGCCTCCGCGATGCGATCCGCGGCCAGGTAGGCCTCCACGGCGTCGGCGAGCTGGAGGTCGAGGTCGAACTCCTCGGCGATGCGCAGCGCGGTGGCGATGTCGTCCTCCCGCCGCGCGGTGGCGATCACCGGGATGCGGCGCGCGAGGGGCATAGGAGAAAAAG
>JBDLIK010000035.1:0-12990 GCA_039714895.1 Myxococcota bacterium
CAAGACCACGCTGCTGCGGCTGCTCTCCGGCGAGCTCGATCCCGACGAGGGCCGGGTGGAGCGACGCCCCCCCGGCCTGCGGGCCCGGCTGTGTCCCCAGACCGTCGAGCAGCTCGGCGAGGACGTGCGCAAGCTGGCTGTCGCCCAGGAGGGCAGTGCCCAACGCGTCCGGGGCCGACTCGCCCTCGAGGCGGCCCAGCTCGAACGCTGGCCTTCGCTCTCGCCGGGCGAGCGCAAGCGCTGGCAGGTGGGGGCGGCGCTCTTCGACGAGCCGCAGCTGCTGATCCTCGACGAGCCCACCAACCACCTGGATGTCAGCGCCCGCAGCCGACTGGTGGAGGCCCTGCTGGCCTTCGGGGGGATCGGGGTCGTCGTCTCCCACGACCGCACCCTCCTCGACGCGCTCACTTCCGCCACGCTGCGCTTCCACCGGCGGGAGATCCGCCTCTGGCGGGGCGGCTACGCAGCGGCCCGGCGGTCCTGGGAGCGTGAGGAACGGGAGCAGCTGGACGCCTACCGGCGCCTGCAGCGGGAGAAGCGCAAGCTGAAGCGTCGCATGGCGGACGCGCGCCAGAAGCGCGCGGAGGCGGAGGCCTATATGAAGCGCAAGATGCGCCGGGCCAGCATCAAGGACATCGACACCCGCAAGCGCTTCAGCGCCAAGCGGCGCCGCTCCGCCGAGGTGAGCCTGGGCTGGGAGGTCCACAAGCTCCACGGGAAGCTCGACAAGGTGGAAGAGCGCGCGGCGCTCTTCGATCTGGCGAAGGAGCGGGGGCGCTCGCTCTTCGTCGACTGGGAGCCCGCGCCGGTCGCCACACTCCTCTCGCTCGACCAGCGCGAGCTGCGGGCGGGGGACCGGGTGCTGGCGCAGGACGTACACGTGCGCCTGGATCGAGAGAGCCGGGTGCACCTCTCGGGGGACAACGGATCCGGCAAGACGACCCTGGTGCAGGCGCTGCTCGCCTCTGCCCACGTGCCGGTGTCCCGGATCCTGCATCTTCCCCAGGAGCTGGGGGCCAGGACGGAGGAGCGCCTGCTGGCCGAGCTGCGGGAGACGCCGGACGAGCTCCAGGGAAGGATCCTGGCCATCCTCGCTGCCCTCGGGGTCGACCCCCACGCGCTGCTCGCTTCCCGGAGCCCCTCGCCGGGAGAGGCTCGCAAGATCGCCCTGGCCGGAGGTCTCGCCCGGCAGGCCTTCGCCCTGGTGCTCGACGAGCCCACGAACCATCTGGACCTGCCTTCCATCGAGCGCGTCGAGGCGGCCCTCAGTGACTATCCCGGAGCGCTCCTCGTCGTCAGCCACGACGAGACCTTCGCCCGGCGCTGCACGCACACCGAGTGGCGGCTGCGTGCGGGCCGGATCGACGTGCTGGGCCACGGTTCCGCGTGAGCTCAGGCTCGGCGCATCACCGGGGACGCTTCGGCTGCCGACCCCTCGGGCTCGGTGATGAGGCGGACGGCGCGGTCGTAGAGCAGGTAGTCCCAGGCCCAGTTGATGAGGACCACCAGTCGGTTGCGGAAGCCGATCAGGATCCAGATGTGGAAGACCAGCCACACCAGCCAGGCGGGGAAGCCCGTGAGCTGCAGCCGGCCCAGGCGTGCCACCGCCGCGGTGCGGCCGATGGTGGCGAGAGACCCGGGGTCTCGGTAGCGAAAGTCCTCCAGGGGCTTGCCGCCGAGGGAACGCAGCACGTTGGCGGCGGCGGTCTCCGCCTGCTGCTGGGCCACCGGTGCCATCATCGGGAGCCCGCCCCGCTCGGCCTCCAGCCAGGCGGCGTCGCCGATCACGAAGACGTCCTCGTGCTCCAGAAGCTGCAGGGTCGGGCGCACCCGGAGCCGTCCCAGGGGTCCCTGCTGGCAGCCGAGCCCATCGGCCAGGGGCGCGGCGCGCACCCCCGCCGCCCAGAGGAGCGTGTGGGCCGGAATGCACTCCCCCCCCTGGAGCTCGACCCGGCTGCCGTCGAAGTCGGTGACGCGGGCCCCATAGCGGACCTCCACGTGCTTGTGCCAGAGCGCCTCGCCCGCGTACTCCCGAAGCTTCGCGGGGAAGTCGGCCAGCATGCGATCGGTGGCCTCGAGCAGGATCACACGCACGTCCTTCACGTCGAGCTGCGGGAAGTCGCGGGTGAGCACCAGCCGGATCAGCTCCGAGAGCGCTCCCGCACTCTCTACCCCGGTGGGCCCCCCGCCCACCACGGCGAGGGTGAGCATGGCCCGGCGCCGGTCCGGGTCGGGCTCCTGGACGCCGAGCTCGAAGGTGCGCAGCACGTGGTTGCGGATTGCGACCGCGTCGCGGATGTCCTTCAGCGGGAGACCGTTGCGTTCCACCGAGTCCAGTCCGAAGAAATGGGTGGAGCCACCCATGGCGAGGATCAGTCGCTCGTAGTCGATGGCCCCGCTGCTGGTGTGCAAGCGCCGAGCCTCGAAGTCGACGTCCGCCACCTCGGCCAGCCGGAACGCGGCGTTGCGCTGACGGCGCAGGATGGCCCGCACCGGATAGGCGATGTCCTCGGGGGAGAGCCCGGCGGTGGCGACCTGGTAGAGCAGGGGCTGGAACAGATGGTAGTTGTGCCGATCGACCAGAGTGACCCGGACGGCGGCCCGCCGCAGTGCGCGCGCCGCCCGAAGGCCGCCGAACCCCGCACCTACGATCACCACGCGAGGGGCAGCGTCGTCCAAGGGTCTCCCGGGGCTTTCGCGGGCGCAGACCCGAGCGTAGCACCCGCCCCGACGGCGCGGGGGTCAGCCGGGCTTGAGCGCGCTGCGCTCCCGGACCCAGGCGATCGTCTCTCCTGCCTCCTCCCGCTCGCGCTCGAGGAAGCGCGCGACGGCCTCCCGCAGCCGGGGGTCCGAGAGGAAGTGGGCGCTCCAGGTAGGCGTCGCGTCGAAGCCGCGCAGCTGCTTGTAGTCGCCCCCGGCGCCGGGTTCGAAACGCTGCAGCCCACGCTCGATGCAGTGCCGGATTCCCGCGTAGTAGCAGACGACGAAGTGGAGGTGGCGCACCTCGGAGAGCGCTCCCCAGTAGCGACCGTAGAGGGCCTCGCCCTTCTCCACGTTGATGGCCCCGGCGAGAAGTTCGTCCCCCCGCCGCGCCGTCACCACGCAGAGCCGCTCGCGAAATCGTTCACAGAGGAGCTCGAAGAAGCGATCGTTCAGGTACTGCCGCCCCCAGTATTTCTTCTCGATGGTGGAGAGATAGATGCGGAACAAGGAAGGGAGCAGACTCTCCGGGATGGCGTCCCCCACGAAGCTTTCGACGACGATGTCCGCCTCCCGGACCCTCCGCAGTTCGCGGCGGGCCTGATTGCGTCGCTTGCTGCGCAGCTTCGCCAGGTAGTCCTCGAAGCTCGCATAGCCGTGATTGTGCCAGTGGTACTGCATCCCCAGCCGGGACAGGAAGCCGGCCTCGGCGAGCGCCTCACGCTCGTCGTTCCTGCAGAAGTTCACGTGGACGCCCGAGAGATCGTTGCCCGCGCAGATCTCCTGCAGGGCACGGGCCAGCGCCGGCAGCCAGTCGGCGCGGTCCTGGCCGGGAGCCGTGAGCAGGCGGGCTCCGGCCACAGGGGTGAAGGGCACCCCCACCAGCAGCTTCGGGTAGTAGTCGATGCCGGCCCGCTGGGCGGCGTCCGCCCAGCCCCAGTCGAAGACGAACTCCCCCTCACTGTTGCCCTTCAGGTAGAGCGGGGCGGCCGCCACCAGCCGGCCCTCCTCCCGGATCGCCAGCGGATGGGAGGCCCAGCCGCTGGCGCGGTCCAGACAGCCCGCTTCCTCGAGGGACGCCAGCCAGTCCCACTCCAGGAACGGCGAGTCGTCTCCCACCAGGGAGTTCCACTCTTCCCGGGGGATGTCGCGCACGCCGCTCAGCATCTCGAGCTCGGCCATTGGGGGCAATGTAGCCGGCACACCAGGGGTGGCCCGCATAGGACCGCTTCGCCCGATTGGCTATCTTCTCGTCATGGCGCAGCGACCGGGACCCCCGGATGACGGCCGCGCCTGGACCGATCGCGAGGATGCGGTCGTTACCGAGAAGCGGCCCAAGGTCACCCGGCCTCCGAAGTTCAAGGTGATTCTCTACAACGACGACTACACCCCCATGGAGTTCGTGGTGGGCGTGCTCGAGCAGATCTTCAGCAAGGGCCCCACCGAGGCGACCCAGCTGATGCTCCAGATCCACAACGCGGGGCTGGGCATCGCCGGGGTCTACGTGCTGCAGGTGGCCGAGACCAAGGTGGCCACGGTGCACCGCCTGGCCGAATCCCAGGGGTATCCGCTGCGCGCCGGAACGGAGAAGGAGTGAGTCAGCTTTCCCGCGAGCTCCAGCTCGCCATCCAGGCGGCCGCCCGCGAGGCCATGGTCCGTCGCCACGCCTACCTCACCGTGGAGCACCTGCTCTACGCGCTCGCCTTCGACTCGAGCGGAGCCGCGCTGCTGCGGGGCTGCGGGGCCCACGTGGGGCGTCTCAAGAATCGTCTGGAGGCCTTCTTCGAGAAGGACCTGGAGAAGGAGCCCGGGGACGAGCCCGTGGAGCTGCGCCAGACCCTGGCCTTCCACCGGGTCATGGAGGCGGCGCTCCAGCACGCCAGCAGCGCCGAGAAGGAGGAGGTGGAGGCCGGAGACCTGCTGGCCGCCATCTTCCAGGAGCCTGATGCCCACGCGGTGGCGCTGCTTCGCGAGCAGGGGATGTCGCGCCTCGACGTGTTGCGCTTCATCTCCCACGGCATCTCGAAGGATCCGGCGCCCGAGGAGGGCGAGGCGGCTCCCCTCGGTGGGGACTCGGAGGCCGACGAGGAAGGGGAGGGGGCCGCGGACCCCCTGGAGGCCTTCACCACCAATCTCACGGAGCTCGCCCGGGAGGGCAAGCTCGACCCGTTGGTGGGCCGCGAGGCGGAGCTCGAGCGCGCCATCCACGTGCTGGCGCGGCGACGCAAGAACAATCCGCTGTTCGTGGGCGAGTCCGGGGTGGGCAAGACCGCGCTGGCCGAGGGGCTGGCCCGGCGGATCGAGGCGGGCCGCGTTCCCGAAGAGATGAAGGGCGCGGAGATCTTCTCACTGGACCTGGGCTCGATGCTGGCGGGCACCCGCTACCGCGGGGACTTCGAGGCGCGCTTCAAGGCGCTGGTGGCGGCCGTGCGCCGGCGCGAGCAGCCCATCCTCTTCATCGACGAGATCCACACCATCCTGGGGGCCGGGGCCGCTCAGGGAGCGACGGTGGATGCCTCCAACATGCTCAAGCCCCTGCTCCAGAACGGCGAGATGCGCTGCATCGGCTCGACGACCTACGGTGAGTTCCGGCACTTCGAGCGCGACCGAGCCCTGGCGCGTCGCTTCCAGAAGATCGACGTCACCGAGCCGTCTCCGGAAGAGGCCATCAAGATCCTCGAGGGGCTGGCCCCGCGCTACGAGGAGCACCACAAGGTCCAGTACTCGAAGCCGGCGCTCCGCGCGGCGGTGGAGCTCGCGGCCCGCCACCTCACCGACCGCTTTCTTCCCGACAAGGCCATCGACGTGATGGACGAGGTGGGCGCGGCGGTGCGCCTGCGCCCGGGCCCGAAGCGCAAGGGTGTGAGCGTTCGCGACGTGGAGGCGCTTGTGGCACGCATGGCACGCATCCCCTCGGTGCGTGCCACCCACTCGGATCGACAGCACCTCGAGCAGCTGGAGGACGACCTGCGCGCCGTGGTCTTCGGCCAGGACGCCGCCGTCGCCACCATCGCCCGGGCCGTCAAGCGCGGGCGCGCGGGCCTCGGCGGTACCGATCGGCCCGTGGGCTCCTTCCTCTTCATGGGCCCCACCGGGGTGGGCAAGACCGAGCTCGCGAAGCAGCTCGCCAGCTGCATGCGAGTGCCCTTCCTGCGCTACGACATGAGCGAGTACATGGAGAAGCACGCGGTCTCGCGCCTGATCGGCGCACCGCCGGGCTACGTGGGGTACGACCAGGGCGGGCATCTCGTCGAGTCGGTGCGCAAGCACCCCCACGCCGTCTTGCTCCTCGACGAGATCGAGAAGGCCCACCCGGACGTCTTCAACGTGCTGCTGCAGGTGATGGACCACGCCACCCTCACCGACAACCAGGGCCGCGAGGCGGACTTCCGGCACGTGACGATCATCATGACCTCCAACGTGGGCTCGAAGGAGCTCTCGGGACGCTCCATCGGCTTCGGCTCCGGGGCCAAGGGCAGCGGGCGCAAGGAGCTCGAGCGCATGTTCAGCCCCGAGTTCCGCAATCGCCTGGACGAGATCGTCACCTTCGAGGCGCTGCCTCCCGAGGTGATGCGTCGGGTGGTGGAGAAGTTCCTGAAGGAGGTGGAGACGCAGCTGGGCGAGCGCAAGGTCACCCTGGAGCTCTCCGAGGCGGCGCGCGCCTGGTTGGCCGAGAAAGGCCACGATCCGCTGTTCGGGGCACGTCCCTTGGCCCGGGTGATGCAGACCTCGCTCAAGGATCCCCTGGCGGACGATCTGCTCTTCGGTCGGCTCGTGAAGGGGGGCCACGTCCGGGTGGACTGCCGGGACGGCAGCCTGGTCTTCGAGGTGGAAGGCAGCGCGTAGCTGGCTGCGGGCTTCGCCCGCAGCCGGACCCACCAGCCGGCCCACGAATGGATGATTCGCTCCGCCGCACGATCCGCGACTACTACGCCAATCCCGAGTACGTCCGCGCGGCCGCCGACCACGCGATCTCCAGTCGCGCGAAGCGCCTGCCGGTCCTCGAGGAGTATCTGCCTCCGAAAGGCCTCACCGTCGAGGTGGGCTGCGGGGCGGGTGTCTACTCGGATCTCTGCCCGCGCTACGTGGGGCTCGACATCTCCCTCACGGCGCTCCGCGAGCTCCGGGCAAGAGGGGGCCTCGGAGTCTGCTGCGACATCGCCAACATTCCGCTGCGCAGCGGGATCGCCGGCGCGGTCCTCTCCTTCGATGCGCTCGAGCACGTGTACGAGCCGGACCGGGTGCTCCAGGAGGTGAGCCGGATCCTGGAACCGGGAGGCCGGGCCATCCTGCGAGATGTCTGGCTCAAGACCGAGAAGCACGGGGGGTGGTTGCCCCGGGAGCTGCGCAAGAAGCTCGGGAACCTGGGGTCGCGGGTGATGCGCCTGTGGCGAGAGCTGACGGGAGACTACGATGTCGCCTACTCCCGGATCAGCCCGGACTACTCCCAGGTCGGCGGCGATCACGACGCCGTCAGCCGGATCGATGCCCACTCCGTGTACCGCTTCTTCCGGAGGCGGGGATTCCGGTCGCTCAACGAGCACCGCAACCCCATCGCGCGCATCACCCGCCTGTGGACCCGTCACCGCCACTGGGTGGTGGTCGAGAAGCGGCCGGCCGCGCAGCGCTGAGACCGGCGGCCTCAGCTGTCCCCGAGCAGGCGTTGGAGCTCTCCGGGACCCCCGGAGCCATCGACCCGAAGGCGCCGCAGCCGGTGGATTCGGGCGAACGGTCCATTCGAGCGCTGCCCTGTGGCGACCGCCGTCCGGTAGCCCGCCCGGCGCACGGCCCGCACCACCTCCCGTGGGCTTCGCCCGCTGGGAAAGCTGAAGTGCGGGACGGGCCGGGCCAGACGATCCTCCAGCAGTCGTCGCGAGTCGGCGACCTCCCGCCACACCTCGTGGGCCGGGATCTTCTTCAGGTTGCGGTGGCTCAGGGTGTGGCTCCCCACCGCCATGCCGCCGCCGAGCAGCTCGTCCAGCGCGCCCCACTCGAGGAAGCCGGAATAGCGCTCGTGCTCGGGGATCGAGCGCCCCTCGAGCCAGTCGGTGACGACGTAGCAGGTGGCCGGGATCCTGTGGTGCACGAGCACCGGGAGCGCGTGCTCGAGCACGCCCCGCCGCCCGTCGTCGAAGGTGAGCGCCAGCGGTCTGCGCGGTGGCTTCCGCCGTCCCTCGTAGAGCTCCGCCACCGCATCCATGGTGAGGATCTCGAACCCATCCTCCACCAGCCACTGCACCTGCGCCGCGAAGTCGTCCGGATGCACGACGTGCCGGCCCCGCTCGGTCCCGATCTCGTGATAGTAGAGGATGGGGATGCGCGGCCGCCCGATCAGGCGGCTCGCCACGCCGAGCCCGCTTCCTCCGGCCTTCGCGGAAGGCTCGGCGTAATCGCGAGAGCTCATCTCCATCTGGTCTCGCCCCGACGCGCCATGCTAGCGTAGCGCCGTAGCGCGATGGGCATCGAGGGGACATGCCTGCGGCCGCTTCGGTGATCGTGAGCACCTACGACCGGCCGCGCCATCTCGAGCGCTGCCTCGCGGGCTTTCGGTTCCAGACGCGGCTCGACTTCGAGGTGCTCGTGGCCGACGACGGCTCGGGGCCTGAGACCGCCCGCACCATCGAGGCGGCGGCGCGAGCGTCTTCGGGAGCGTTGCGCCACCTGCGCCAGGAGGATCGCGGCTTCCGCAAGTGCCGCATTCTCAACCAGGCGGTCCGGGAAGCCGCCAGCGACTATCTGATCTTCACGGACTCGGACTGCTGCCCCCACCGACGCTTCGTCGAGCGCCACCTCGCTCACCGTCGGCCGGGTCACATGCTGGTCGGCCGCTCCGTGAAGTGGGGCCGACGCCGCAGCGAAGCCCTGGATCCCGAGGCCATCCGCCGAGGGCGCCACGCGCGCATCGGCGCCCGCGACCTGTGGGACAGCCTCCGCAAGCGCAACCGTTACCTCCCCTACGGCTTCTCCCTGCCCGGGCAGCTCGGCTTTCGCCTCGTTCAGCACCTCAAGAAGAACCGATCCGGCCGCGGGGGCAACTTCTCCGCCTGGAAGGCCGACCTCGAGCGGGTGAACGGCTGGAACGAAGACTTCGAGAGCTGGGGTCTCGAGGACGTGGAGCTCTCCATGCGGCTGCGCTGGGCGGGCGTCGTGCCGCTGCTCGTCATCAATCGCGCGCTCACCTTCCACCTCTGGCACCCGGAGGGGGACAAGCGCAGCCGCAGCGCTCGCAACGCCTACAACGCCAGCAAGGCGCGAGGCATCCCCTGGTGCCCCAACGGCCTGCGAGGCCCGGGGGAGGCCCCGCTCGGACCGGGAGGGTCCGAGGGCTTCTCTGCGACGGCTCAGGACGCGGGCTCCAGCCGCGTCTGCCAGCGCCCGCGCTGATAGACGATGGTCAGCCACACGGTGCGCGCCACGTGGTCGAAGAAGAGCGCCCCCCACACGAAGACGATGTCCGTGTGCAGCACGAGCGCACAGAGGGCCGCCAGCGGCACGCGGAAGCCCCAGTTGCCGAGGGTGGCGGCCAGCAGCGGCGTCATCGTGTCGCCGGCTCCGCGCAGCGCGCCGGCCAGGGTGAAGTGCAGCCCCAGGAAGGGCTGGGCGATGGCCAACACCAGCATGAAGGGGCCGAGGGCCGCCACGACGCCTTCGTCCGGCGTGAAGAGACGCCCCAGGGGTTCGCGGGCCACGGCGCAGACGATGCCCAGCACGATCGAGGTGGCGAGTCCCATGCGCACCGCCCGCCAGCCGGCGCGCGTCGCGGCCGCGTGGGCCCGGGCGCCGAGGGCCTGACCGACCAGGGTCGAGGCCGCGGCCGAGAAGCCGGTGCCGGGAATCCAGGAGAATGCCAGCACCCGCACGCCCACGGTGTAGGCGGCCACCGCGGCGCTCCCGTAGCCGCCCAGGATGGCGAAGTAGGACATCATGGCCAGGTTCATCACCACACGCTCTCCGATGGCGGGCAGCGAGATGCGAACCACGTCGGCCAGGAGTGGGCGGGCGGCGACCAGGTCGCGGGAGCGCAGGGCCAGCGCCTCGCCTATGCGCGGGCGTCGGCTCACCGCCAGGAAGAGCAGCACCGCCACCACCTGGGAGGCGACGGTGGCGATCCCGGCGCCGGCAAGCTCCAAGCGGGGGAAGCCGAATGCGCCGAAGATGAGCACCGCGTTGAGGAGGATCTTCACCAGGGTCACGGCTCCCCCGATCACCATCGGGGTTCGCGTGTCCTTGGCGGCGCGCAGCCCGCTCTCGTAGACCACGGCGATGGCGAGCAGCAGCGACGAGCCCAGTACCAGGCGGAAGTAGGGCACCGCGCGCTCGACGATCTCCGGGGGAGCCTGCAGCAATCCCAGGATCTCCCGGGGCAGGGAGAGCGCGGTTGCGGAGAGCAGGATGGCGACGCTGCTGGCCACCAGCAGCGAGGCCGCCAGGGCCTGGCGCGCTCGTGCAGGCTCGCCCGCGCCAAGGGCCCGCGCCATCAGGGCGACGCAGGCGAAGCTCACCGCGAAGAAAATCGACTGGACCAGGAAGAAGACCTGGGTCGCGTAGCCCACCGCGGCCAGCGCGTCGCGGCCCAGCCGTCCCACCATCGCGATGTCGATCAGATTGACCGCGTAGGCCAGCATCTGCGAGGCGATCACCGGCCAGGCCAGCCGCCAGATCTCGCCGTAGCCGTCGTGTTGCTCGGGGGCCAGGTCGGAGGGCGAGGGCACCAGCCGGGCCTGAGCGGCCAGGGACGCCGAGGGGATCCCCGGAGAGGCGTCGGGATCCCCGAGCTCCTCCGTCTCCTTCTCGATTCCGCGGACGGGGCCCCGATCGTCGTCGGTCGGGGGCTGCATGGGAGGGGCGCAGGCTATCCGACGGGCCGGGGCGGCGTCAACGCGTCCGCCCCGACCCTGGGGCCCGGAGGCCAGTGCGGGGGACCTCTTCTAGGATGTGCGCACCGGGCCGCTCGGTCCGGGAGAAGGAGAGCGACCTTGGCCGGGGTTTCCAGCTGGCCGCGCGGCGCGGCCCTCGGGCTGCTGCTCGGCCTCGCACCGCTGCCTGCGGTCGGTCAGGAGGCCGCGGGGGAGCCGACCCCGCTGCCCTCGATCCCGTTGCCGGAGGTGAGCCCCCGGGCCGAGGAGACCGGCCGGGTGCTTCGCGAGGTGGCAGCGCTGGCGGCGCGGGATCCCGAGATCGCCACCCTCACCGAGGAGCTTCCTGAGTCCCGCGCCGACCTGCGTCACGCCGAGAGCTTCACCGAGGAGGAGCTCGCGGCCGGCCCCACGCTGGACTCCCTGGCGGACCTTCGCGTCGGCTGGAAGGTGCGCGTCGATGCCCTGGAGGGCTGGCAGAAGGTGCTGGGCCAGCGCTCGGTGGGGCTCGAGGAGCAGAGCGCGCGACTCGCCGAGAGCCTCGAGCTGTGGAACGCCACCCGCGAGCAGGCGCGGGCCGCAGGCGCACCCGCCGCGGTCCTGGAGCGGGTCGACAGCACACGCACCTCGCTCCGGGAGACCCGGGCCGCGGTGCGCGAGCGGCTCGCCGTGATCCTCACCCTTCAGGATCAGGTGGGCCAGCAGCGCGAGGTCGCCACCCGCGCCCTCGAGCGGGTGGAGCTGGAGCGGCTGAACCTGCGCGGTCGCCTCCTCGAGCGCGAGCGCGACCCGCTGTGGCGGGCCTTCGCCTCGGAGGCCGGCGAGGAGCCCTGGTGGCCGGCGGTGCGGGCGGCCCTGGTGGACGACTACGAGACGGTGTCGCGCTTCGCGCGCGACCGGCGAGACGTCCTGCTCGCCTACCTCAGCCTCTCGTTGCTCGTCACCCTGGCTGCTCTGGTGGTGCGCCGCAACTCGCGCCATTGGGCGGCCGACGATCCCCGTCAGCGAGCGGTGCCCCTGCTGCGCCAACCGGTGGCGAGCTCGATCCTGCTGGCCTTCGTTCTGGCGCCCTTGGTGCTCACCAACGCGCCGGGCGCCGTCTGGGAGATGGGGCTCCTGCTGCTGCTGCTGCCGGCGCTGGTGGTGCTGCGGGAGCTGCTGCCTCGGGACCTGCACGGTACGGTCTACGGACTCGCGCTGCTCTATACGTTGGATCGGGGCGCGGACCTGCTCTCGGGGCTCCCCCTGGTGGCGCGTACCCTCCAGCTCGGCGAGTCGTTGGCCGCTCTGGGGCTGCTGTTCTGGCTCATCCGACCGGGTCGTCTCCGCGACCTCCGGCACGCCATCCCCCTGGCCGGAATGCTGCGGCTGGGCACCCGCCTGGCCCTGGTCATCCTGGTGGCCAGTGTGGTCGCCAACCTGCTCGGCTGGGTGCAGCTGGCGTTCCTGCTCGCCGAGGGGTTGCTCAACAGCCTCTACGTGGGGGTGGTGCTCTACGGGGCGGTGCGGGTCGCCGGCATGCTGGCGGCGGTGGTCATCGGCGGTGGCACCGCGCGACGTCTGCGCATGGTGCGCCGGCACTCCGGCCTGATCGAGCGCCACATCGCCCGGGGTCTGGGCTGGCTGGCGGGGCTCGCCTGGCTGTGGATCACGGTGGGGCTCTTCACGCTGGGCGAGACGAGCGTGGCCACCTTGTCCTCGCTGCTGGCGGCGAAGCTCGATCTCGGGGGCTTCGCCAGGATCTCGCTGGGGGCGACCCTCGCCTTCGCGATCACCCTGGGCGTCGCCGTGCTGATCTCGCGGCTGGTGCGCTTCGTGTTGGCGGAGGAGATCTACCCGCGCACCCACCTGGACCCGGGTGCCTCCCACGCGGCCTCCGCCACCCTCCACTACGTCCTGCTGGCCTTGGGCCTGCTGTTCGCTCTCGGCGTGGCGGGTGTCGACCTGGGCCGGGTCACGCTGCTGGCGGGGGCCCTCGGCGTCGGTGTGGGCTTCGGCTTGCAGTCCGTGGTGAACAACTTCGTCTCGGGACTGATCCTGCTCTTCGAGCGTCCCATCAAGATCGGGGACACGGTCGAGGTGGGAACGCTGCTCGGGGACGTCACCCGCATCGGCATCCGCTCCAGCACGGTCCGCACCTTCGACGGCGCCGAGGTGATCGTTCCCAACGCGAATCTGGTGAGCGAGCAGGTCATCAACTGGACCCTCTCCGACCGCCAGCGCCGCATGGACGTGGTCGTGGGGGTCCGCTACGGGACCGACCCCGAGCGGGTGTTGGCGATCCTCCAGCAGGTGGCCGAGGCCCATCCGCAGGTGCTCAGGGCGCCCGCTCCCGTCGCGCTGTTTCGCGGCTTCGGTGACAGCTCTCTCGACTTCCTGCTGCGTGTGTGGGTTGCCCGCTTCGACGAGTGGTTCGTGGTGCAGAGCGATCTCC
>JBDLIK010000036.1:0-12954 GCA_039714895.1 Myxococcota bacterium
AGGTCGCGATCGGTGCGGCACACGATGATGTCGGGGGAAATACCGATGGAGAGAAGCTCCTTGACCGAGTGCTGCACGGGCTTGGTCTTGAGCTCCCCCGCCGTCGGGGTGTAGGGGACGAGCGCGATATGCACGTAACACGTGTTCTCACGGCCGACGTCAGCCCGCAGCTGCCGGATCGCCTCGAGGAAGGGCAGCGACTCGATATCGCCCACCGTGCCGCCCACCTCGACGAGCAGCAGGTCGACCCCCTCGGCGGCAGCGTGGATGCGCTCTTTGATCTCGTCGGTGACGTGCGGGATCACCTGGACGGTCCCGCCCAGGTAGTCGCCCCGCCGCTCCTTGGTGATCACCGATTCGTAGACCCGGCCCGCCGTCACGTTGTTGATCTTGCCCATGACCGCGGAGGTGAAGCGCTCGTAGTGGCCGAGATCGAGATCCGTCTCGGCGCCGTCCTCGGTGACATAGACCTCCCCGTGCTGGAACGGGTTCATGGTCCCGGGGTCGACGTTCAGGTAGGGATCGAGCTTGAGGAAGGTAACCCGTAGCCCACGGGCCTCGAGAAGAGCGCCCAGGGACGCCGATGCCAGCCCTTTGCCGAGAGACGATAGGACCCCCCCTGTGACGAAGATGAACTTGGTGGCCCTCTCTGCGGTCATCGCTCCTCCCGCCCGCTAGCGGACGCAAGCCTCACCGCAGCCCCGGCAGGCGTCGGCGATGCGGATGGCGTGGATGGGAACCAGCGCCTCAGGAAGCGCGTCGAAGGGGAAGTAGCCCGAGCCGAGACTCTCCTCGGGGGTGGTTGCCTCGCCACGCTCGACCTCGAGGGCTTCGAAGCAGAGGTTCACGGCCTGCACGCGGTTCCCGTCCGGGTAGGCGATCACCTGACGGGCCGGGTCCGAGTAGACCCCGACCAGACGGCCCACGAAGACCCGTACCCCGGTCTCCTCGCCCACCTCGCGGGCCACGGCCTCCATCACCGACTCGCCGGGCTCCACGTACCCACCCGGGAGGCCCCAGAGACCGTTGTCGCTGCGCTGCATGAGGAGAAGCTGCTCCGCCCCGGCCTCGCGCCGGATCACTGCTGAAACGGAGAGCCGCACTGCCTGCGGGTCGCTCGCGTGGTAGCTCGTCACGGTTGCCACGAGCACACGCCGACCCGGTGCATTCGGATCCGCAATCCGAAAGCCGTTTGTCTGGGCATCACACCTGGGAGCCGGTTTTTCGGTTTATACCCTGCGGCTTCGGGGGCGTCAATCGAGCGCGCCCCGGCGACGGCCAGCAGCCTGCTAGGACTCAGCCATGGAGCCAGCAGCCCTCCTCGAACCCCAGCATGAGGTTGAGGTTCTGGAGTGCGGCACCGCTCGCGCCCTTGCCGAGATTGTCGAGGATCGCGACCAGGAGCACGTGACCCGAAGGGTGCGCGAGGACGTGTAGATCGATGCGGTTGGTGCCATTGCAGGCTTGGGGATCGAAGCTGCGCTCGTCGGTGGCGGCGGGATCCTCGAAAGACGTGACCCGCACGAAGGATTCCGCGCGATAACGATCTGCGAGCACTTCCCAGAGGGCCTTCGCCGTCACGCCCGCGGCCAGCAGGTCCGCGTGAAGCGGGATCTCCACCCGCATCCCGCGCGCAAAGGGGCCGACTGCGGGGACGAACTGCGGCTCCCGGCCGAGTCCGCCGTAGCGGATCATCTCCGGGATGTGCTTGTGGACCCGGTCGAGGGCGTAGGGCGCCTCGTAGGGGAGCTCGAGCAGCCCGCCGGCCGCGTCCTCCCAGCGCTCGACCAACCGGCGTCCTCCACCCGTGTAGCCCGAGAGGGCATGGACGGTGAAGGTGCCGTCCGCTGAGAGAAGCCCAGCGTCGATCAGCGGCCGCAGCGCCAGCACGAAGGCGGTGGCGTAGCAACCCGGGTTCGTCACCCGCGCGGCACTCGAGATGGCGCCTCGCTGGCCACTCGCCAGCTCCGGGAGCCCGTACACCCATCCCTCGGCGACGCGGTGGGCCGTGCTGCCATCCACCAGGCGCGTGCCCGCCTCCTCGGCCCAGCCCGCCGCCTCCCGCGCGGACTCGTCGGGCAGACACAGCACCGCCACGTCGGCCTCCGCCAGGCACTCCCGCCGAGCGACGGGATCCTTGCGCCGGCCCTCGTCGAGGGTCAGCAGCAGCACATCCGAGCGGGCCGCCAGCTCCTGGTGGATCCGCAGCCCCACCGTCCCCACATGCCCGTCGACGAAGACCTTCGGAGCCATGGCGTGAGCCTAGCAGTCCTCGGGGAGCGGTCCGGGTCTGAGAAAGGTGCAAGCGCCGGAGGCGCGCGCAGCGAGGCGAAGCCGAGCGTAGCTGTGGTGGTTCCGGGCTGTGCCCGGAACCGGCCCCACAATTAGCGCTTCGAGAACTGGAACCGCGCTCGGGCGCCGCGCTGGCCGTACTTCTTGCGCTCCTTCTTGCGGGCATCCCGAGTGAGGAAGCCCGCGCGCTTGAGCGTCTGGCGCAGCGCGGGATCGACGGCTTCGAGGGCCCGGGCGATGCCATGGCGCAACGCGCCGGCCTGGCCACTCATGCCGCCGCCGTGGAGCTTGGCGACGATGTCGTAGCGGCCCACGAGGTTCGTGGCCTCCAGGGGCTGCGTCACCAGGATGCGAAGGCTCTCGCGGGTGAAGAACTCATCGAAGGAACGGCCGTTCACCGAGATGGTTCCAGTGCCGAGCGTCAGGCGCACCCGGGCCACTGCGGTCTTTCGCTTTCCGGTCGCACTGCCGGCCAGGACGGCTTCAGGCAAGGGAGATCTCCTCGGGCTTCTGGGCCGCATGGGGGTGGTCGGGGCCCGCATAGACCTTGAGCTTGCGCAGCAGCTTCCGGCCCAGGCTGTTTTTGGGCAGCATGCCCCGCACGGCGTGCTCGATCACGCGCTCGGGATGAGCGCCCTCGAGCAGCTGCCCCGCGGTGGTGGACTTGAGTGATCCCACGTAGCCGGAGTGGCGGTAGTAGCGCTTCTGCTCGCGCTTGCGGCCGGTGAGCTTGACACGGTCCGCGTTCACGACGATCACGAAGTCGCCCGTGTCTGCGTGGGGCGTGTAGAGCGCGCGATGCTTGCCGCGCAGCAGCGTGGCGATGCGGGTGGACAGGCGCCCCAGCACCTGGTCCGAGGCATCGACGACCAACCAGCGCGCGTCGATGTCACCGGGCCGAGCGCTGCGGGTGGCGCGATGGGCCTGCGCTCCCAACGAATCCTCCTGGCCCTCGGGCGAGACCGCCCAAGGCCGGCACTGAGTAGCCGAGGGGCTGGGAGACGTCAAGAGCCCCTGCGCTCCAACTCTTCGGGATTGCGAGGGATTCCGTAGATCACCCGAATCAGGCTGAGGCCGCGGGCGGCCGCCGTCGGCCCCGCCGCCGCCCGGTCCCGGGCGGCGAGCACGGCGGGCAGCGAGTCCGGCACCCGCCGTCCCCGTCCCACCTCGAGCAGGGTGCCCACCAGATTCCGCACCATGTGCCGCAGGAATCCGTTGCCCTCGAACTCCAGGACGATCTCCCCCCCGGGCGAGCCCGAGAGCTCCAGGCGTCGCAGGGTGCGGACCGCGCTGCCCGGACTCGAGCCCGAGGCCTGGAAGGACGAGAAATCCCAGGTTCCCCGCAGGTGAGCGGCCGCGGCCGTCACGCTGGCCAGGTCGAGCTTGGCGCTCACCGCCAGGGCGTACCGGTCCCGCAGGGGCGAGCGCTCCGTTCCGTTCCAGATGCGGTAGCGGTAGACCTTGGCGGCTGCGTCCCGCCGGGCGTGGAACCCGGGCTCCGCCCGCTCGAGGCCGACCACGGCCAGGTCCGCCGGCAGCACGGCGTTGAGGGCCTGCCAGAGCCCCTCCGGCGGAAGCCGGGTGGCAAGCTCGGCGCTCGCCACCTGCCCTTCGGCATGCACGCCCGCGTCGGTCCGCCCCGCCCCCGCCACCGGGGCGAAGGCACCGGTCACCCGGGCCAGGGCATCCTCGAGGGCCCCCTGCACCGTGCGGTGACCGGGGGGCTGGCGCTGCCAGCCCTCGAAGTCGGTGCCGTCGTACTCGAGGATGAACCGGTGGTTCGGCATTCGGGTGCCGGCGGGCGGCTCAGCCCGCGTTCAGCCGGGCCTCGGCCAGCCGTACCGCGTTGACGGCGCTCTGATGCACCACGTCCACCACCACCCAGAGCTGTAGAGCAGCGGGGCCGGCGGAACGGAGCCGACCGACCCGCACCTGGTCGTCCCCGATGCTGGCCCGGGTGGACGGACCTCGGGGATCCGTCTCGAGGGCCACGCCGGGCGCCTTCTCCAGAGCGGCCGCCGCGTCCGCCGGCGAGAGGGGTCCGTCGAGCTCCACGGCCACCGAGATGCCACGACCGTGGAAGATCGGAACCCGGACCACCGTCGCGGCGACCTGCAACTCGGGACGCTCCAGCAGGCGGCGAAGGTCACGGGCGAGGACCTGCTCGCATTCCGAGACTCCGTCGCCGCCCACCTCACCCACCGCCGGCAGACAGTCGAAGGCGACGGGGCGTCCGAAGGTCTCGGGGTCGGGCGGCGCCTCCTGGTTGAAGAGCGCCATGACCTCCCGGGAGAGGGACTCGACCCCCTGGTGGCCAGCGCCCGACGCGGGCTCGAGGGCGGTGGCCACGACCCGACGCAGCCCGGCGACCCGGGCCAGGGGAGCCACCGCCAGGGCCACCGCGGCGGCGGCACCGGTGGGGGTGGCGACCAGCGGCTTCGAGAGGTCGGTCCCCGGTCCGGCGAGGTCGAGCACGACGAGCGGCACGTCGGGCTGGGCGGCGAGCGCCCCCGAGAGGTCGAAGCAGGGCACCCCGGCCCGGAGGGCCTCCCGGGCGGACTCGAGAGACGGCGCCGGCGGAGTGCACAGGAACATCAGGTCCGTGGCGGCCAGGCGCGGCACCTCGGTGAGCACCGGATAGGAATCGCCCGAGAACTCGATTTCATTCCCCATCGAACGCTCGGTGGCCACCGGGATCAGATCGCCAGCCGGAAAGCGCCGCTCGTCGAGGACCGAGATCAGCTCGGTGCCGAGCGCCCCGGTCGCCCCCATCACCACCACGCGCAGCCTGTCCTCGCCCGTCATCGGTGTCCCGCCTGCAGTCGTCCCACCACACGCTCACCCATGGCCCGACAACCCACCACCGGGCGATCCTCTCCCTCGAGGAGCAGGTCCGGCGTGCGCAGGCCCTCTCCGAGGACCCCCGCCACGGCCTCGCGTACCGCCTGGGCAGCCTCGACGACTCCCAGACTGTGCTCGAGGAGCAGGGCGACCGAGAGAATCGCCGCGAGGGGGTTGGCGGCGTCTCGGCCGGCGAGGTCCGGCGCGGAGCCATGCACCGGTTCGTAGAGCCCGATCCCTCCCTCGCCCAGGCTCGCCGAGGGCAGCATGCCCAGGGAGCCCGTGATCATGGCGGCCTCGTCGGAGAGGATGTCTCCGAAGAGGTTCCCGGTGACCAGCACGTCGAAGCGACGCGGCTCGCGCACGAGCAGCATCGCGCAGGAATCCACCAACTGGTGGACCAGCTCCACGTCCGGATAGTCCGACGCCACCTCCTCGCTGACGCTCATCCAGAGCTGAGAGACCTCGAGGACGTTGGCCTTGTGCACGTGGGTCAGGTGCTGGCGGCGGCCTCGGGCCGCCTCGAAAGCCACCCGGACGATGCGCGCGATCTCCACCTCGTCGTAGACCATGGTGTTGCGCGCCTCACGCCTCCCGGAGACCAGCGCGCTGCCCCGGGGCTCGCCGAAGTAGATCCCACCGGTGAGCTCGCGCACCACCAGTAGATCGATGCCCTCGACCACCTCCGGTCGCAGGGTGGACGCTGCACCCAGGGCGGGGAAGACCGTGGCGGGGCGCAGGTTGGCGAACAGACCGAGCTCCTTGCGGATGCGCAGCAGCCCCTTCTCGGGACGCCGATCCACGGGCAGGTCGTCCCAGCGCGGGCCACCGACGGCCCCGAGCAGCACGGCCCGACACTTCCGCGCCCGGTCCACCACGTCGTCGGCCAGCGGCGTGCCGTGGGCGTCGATGGAAGCGCCGCCGATGGCGCCCTCCTCGAAGCCGAGGTCCAGGTCGAAGCGGGACGCAGCCGCCTCCAGCACGAGCCGCGCTTCCCGGGTCACCTCCGGACCGATGCCGTCGCCCGGCAGCACGAGGATCCGCTCGGGCACCTCAGCTCTCCCGCGCGCGGCCCAGAAGAGCCCCACTCACGGCAGGCTCTCGGGATCGCCTTCGCCCGGCAGCTCGTCGGGGGCGACGATGGGCTCGAGAGCGAGGCCGCTGCGCCAGCGCCAGAACAGCCCGAGGGGTCCCGAGGAGACGTAGGCCACCCCCACGGCGAAGAGCGTCACCGAGGGCTTGAGGAGCAGCACCGCGAAGCCGATCACCATGAGCACCAGGGCGCGATAGGACCCCCGGAAGCTCAGACCCTTGAAGCTCCGGTACGGGATCGAGCTGACCATCAAGAGGCCCAGGAACGCCACGCCGAGGCCGGGCATCACCGCCGGCAACGCCAGGGGCATGCCGCTCTCGGAGAGAAAGCCTGCGAACAACACCGTCGCCACCACCATACCCGCCGCGGCGGGGCTCGGCAGGCCCTCGAAGCGGCCGCTGTAGCGCCCGGGGCTCACATTGAAGCGGGCGAGACGCAGCGCTGCACAGGCCATGTACACGAAGGCCAGCACCCAGCCCGTCGAGCCGAGCTCGCCGAGGGCTCCCGCTCGGAAGGCGATGACGGCCGGGGCCACCCCGAACGAGACGGTGTCGGCGATGGAGTCGTACTCGCCCCCGAAGCGGCTCGTGGCGCCGACGCGCCGGGCCACCCGACCATCGAGACCGTCGAAGACTCCGGCGAGCACCACGGCGAAGGCCGCTCGATCCAGCTCGCCGGTGCTCGAAGCGACGATGGCGTAGAAGCCCGCGGCGAGGTTTCCCGTGGTGAGCACGTGCGGGAGCAACCACGCAATACCCCGCCGCTCGGATCGCCGGCGGCGACGCCGGCGGGAGGGAAGCTCGCTGGCGCTCACGCCGAGCCTCCCGGCAACACCGCCACGACGCTGCTGCCTCCGCGCACCCGATCTCCCCGCTTCACGCAGGCCTCGGCATCGGGCGGCAGCAGCACGTCCGTCCGCGAACCAAAGCGGATCAGACCGAAGCGCGCGCCGCGCGGGAGCCACTCCCCGACCCGGGGCTGGCAGACGATGCGCCGCGCGATCAGGCCCGTGATCTGCACCACCTGGACGCAGCGCCCCGAGCCGGTCTCGAGGGTGAGCGCGCAGCGAACGTTGTCCTGCTCGGCCCGGCGATCGAAGGCCGCCCGGAAGGCGCTGCCGCCGCGCTCGAGAGCCACCACCCGGCCGGACACCGGAGCCCGGTTCACGTGCACGTCGAAGACCGAGAGGAAGATGCCGATGCGCAGCGCCTTGCCGCCGTCTCCCTGCTCCACCGTGCCCACGTCGATCACCCGCCCATCGGCGGGAGCCACCACCTGGTCTTCCCCGGGCGGAATGGATCGATCGGGGTTGCGGAAGAAGAAGAACACGAAGCCCGCCAACAGCAGACACAGCACCGCCGGCGCTCCCCAGCCGAGGAGCGCACAACCGACGCCCAGTCCGACGGGGATCGCGGCCAGCCACAGCGCATCGCCCACGATGCCGGAGGTGAGCCTCTCCTGGAAGACCGGCGGCGACGCCTGGGCCTCCTCGGCCACCGATCAATTCCGGGACCGATCCACGAGCGGCTTCTCCTGGAGCCAGGGCATGAGCGCCCGCAGACGGCCCCCGACCTCCTCCATCGGGTGCTCGGCACCCTGCCGCCGCAGGGCCTCGAAGCTCGGGCGTCCCGCCTCGTTCTCGAGCACGAACTCCCGAGCGAACACGCCGTCCTGGATCTCGGTGAGGATCTCCTTCATGCGTGCCTTCACCGACTCGTCGATCACCCGGGGGCCCCGGGTGAGGTCCCCGTACTCGGCGGTGTTGGAGACCGAGTAACGCATGTTGGCGACGCCGCCCTCGTAGATGAAGTCGACGATCAGCTTCACCTCGTGGATGGTCTCGAAGTAGGCCATCTCCGGACTGTATCCGGCCTCCACCAGCGTCTCGTAGCCGGCCCGCATGAGCGCCGTCAGTCCGCCGCAGAGCACGGCCTGCTCGCCGAAGAGGTCGGTCTCGGTCTCCTCACGGAAGTTCGTCTCGATGATTCCCGCGCGTCCCGCGCCGATCCCCTTGGCGTAGGCGAGGCCGATCTGGAGCGTGTCCCCGGACGGGTCCGCGTGGACCGCCACCAGGGAGGGCACGCCCTTGCCCTCGCTGTAGAGCGAGCGGACCGTGTGCCCGGGTCCCTTGGGCGCCACCATGAACACGTTCACCCCCTCCGAGGGGGCGATGCGCCCGAAGTGGATGTTGAAGCCGTGGGCCATCGCCAGGTAGTTGCCCGGGACCAGGTTCGGCTCGATCTCCTCGGTGAAGATCCGGGCCATGCTCTCGTCGGGCAGCGTGAGCATCACCACCTGCGCCTCTCGAGCCGCCTCGGCAGGCGTGCGCACCGTCAATCCCTCGCGCTCGGCCTTCGGCCAGGACGACGAATCCTTGCGCAGGCCCACCACCACGTTCACCCCGGAGTCGCGCAGGTTGAGGGCGTGGGCGTGGCCCTGGCTCCCGTAGCCGATCACGGCAACGGTGCGCCCTTCGAGGCGTCCGAGATCGGCGTCCTTGTCGTAGTAGATGCGCAGTGCCATCGCCGCTGGGTCTCCTCTCCCGGAGCGGGCGCAGCGGCGAATCCGCCGGGCGACTCGGGGACAGTGGAGCTGAAACCTCGTAAGTTCGCGAAGTTACGGCAGCGTCTGGAGGGTGTCAAAACGCTGGATCGGGCGCGGCCGCCTCGAAGCGCTCTCCCGTGCGCCGCACCTCGGCCTCGGCCCGGCGAACGTAGCGAGGCACCAGGGCGGAGGGAGGCAAGCCCCCGCCCGCCGCCAGCAGTCGTGCGCCGAGACGCCCGACCCGCTCCGCTCGCAGGGGGCTCGGCGGGATCCGCTCCACGTCGCCGAGGCGGGCCGCCAGGGTGTCCAGCACGGTCTCCTCGCCCGCGCTGCCGACCAGGACCAGCGGATGGGGCAGGAGGGACGCCAGGGCCTCGGCGGTATAGACGCCCTCGGGTACGCGTGGGGTGCTCAGCACGTCGCCCTCGAAGACGCCCGCGTATACCTCTTCCCGCCGAGCGTCGAGAACCGCCAGCACCGGGCGGTCGCGGTCCTCGGCCGACGCCGCCAGCGCGGCCAGGGTGGACACGGGCGCCACCACCGGACGCTCGTCGCCGAACGCCAGGCCCTTCACGGTGGCCACGGCCACGCGCAGGCCCGTGAAGCTCCCGGGGCCAATGGAGACGGCGTAGCCGCCGATGTCCCCGAGACTTGCCCCCGAACTCTCGAGGAGGGCATCGATGGAGGGGAGCACCCGCGTCGAGTGAGGCCGCGGGCCCGTGGCGCTCTGCTCTGCGAGCAGCCGCTCGCCATCGAGCAGCGCCACGCTCGCGTGCTGCGTGGCCGTCTCGACGGCGAGCAGCAGGCCCCTGGAAGTGGACAATCGCTCACAACCCGGCGCTGGTGCGCACCCAGTCCACGAACGTGCCCCAGTGTCGCGTCAGATCGTTCCAGAAGGCGAACATCATGATCGTCACCAGTACCAGCACGCCCACCTGCTGGATGATCTCCCGGGTGCGCAGCGAGATGGGGGAGCGCTTCACGCCTTCCACGAGAAAGACCAGCGCCTGACCGCCGTCCAGCACCGGGATCGGGAGCAGGTTCAAGATGCCGAGGTTGATGCTGATCAGGATCATGAGACGCAGGTAGGTCTCCCACCCTGCCCGCAGCGCCATGTGGGCCTGCCGGCCGATCTCGATGGGACCTCCGATGTTCTTGCTCGAGATCTGCCCGGTGAGGAGCTTGCCGAAGCCACGCAGGAACAGACGCGTGGTCTCCACGGTGAGTCCCACTGCCCGGGGCAACGACTTGAGCGGGTTGCGTAGGCGCTCCATCACGGTCGCGCCGGAGAGCATGACCTCCTCGGTGGTGATGCCGATGAGATACGCCTCCTCCTCGATGCCGGGCGCGGCCTCGAGGGTCTGCAGCTCGGCGGCGACGGTGGTCTCCTGGGTCTGCCCGCCCCGGGCGAAGGCGATCCCGAGGGGTCGGCCGCGACTCGCCCGAACCGTCTCGGCGAAAGAGGCGAAGCTCCCGACGGGCTCGCCATCCACGGCGAGGATGAGGTCGCCGGCCTCGAAGCCCGCGCGCGCGGCGGGGCGCTCCTCGAAGACCTGGGCGATGAGTACGGCGGGGATCACCCCCAGCGCGGGCAGGCCCGCGAGGCGCGGCGCGAGAACCGTGCGGGGCTCGGACGGCTCCTCCTGGGAGACCGCCTCCACGGACAGCGGCACCGGTCCTGTCCCGGGGTGCTCCCGGTAGGCGCTGGCGAACCCCGCCCAGTCCTCCACCGTGAGATCGCCGACGGCGGTGACCCGGTCGCCGGAGAGGAGGCCGGCGCGGGCTGCGGCAGAATCGGCGTCGGGCACGCCGATCACGGCGGCTTGGCGCCGGTAGTGGAGCCCCACCCAGCCCACGTCGCTCGCCTGTCGGAACTCGTCGAGGCCGGTGCGTTGCTCCACGTCGATGCCGAAGCGGAGCTCTTCGTCCCCGCGCAGCACGCGCAGGTCGAGCTGCCCGCCCGGCTGGGCGCGCACCTGCTGCTCCACCTCGATCCAGAACTCGACGGGCTGATCGCCCACCGCGACGATGCGATCGCCCGGGTGCAGGCCCGCCTCCGCAGCGGGCGAGCTGCGCTCCACCGTGCCCACGATGGCGGCGGGTCGCTCGATTCCCACCCACAGCGAACCCATGAAGACGGCCACGGGCAGCAGGAGATTCATGGCCGGCCCGGCGAAGACGATGAGGAGCTTCTGCCAGGTCCTCTTGGCGCCGAGGGTCTCCTGGTGGGCGGCTTGCGCTTCGGGAGAGTCCTCGTCGCCGGGATTCTCGCCGAGCATCTTCACGAAGCCGCCGAGCGGGACCCAGGCCACGACGTACTCGGTGCCGCCCCGCTCCCAGCGCATGCGCCAGCGGCCGAAGCCCACCGGCGGCCCGAAGCCCAGGGAGAACTTGAGCACCCGGACCCCACAGAACTTGGCAGCCAGGAAGTGGCCGAGCTCGTGCACGGCAATGAGCACGCCGAGCAGCAGCGCGAAGGCAAAGATCCAGCCGCCCAGGCTCGAGAGTGCAGTCACGCCGAGCTCCTCTCCAGGGCCGCCCGGGCCGCCCTACGGCCCCAGGCGTCCGCCTCGAGTACGTCCTCCAGACCCCCAAGCCGGGTGCCTGCCTCCTGGGCCAGGAAGGCTCCGAGGACCGTCTCGTTGGTGGCCGCGATGCCAGGAAAGGGAATGCATCCCTCCAGAAAGGCCGCCACGGCCACCTCGTTGGCGGCGTTCAGGACGGCGGGGGCCGCCTCGCCGCCCGAGAGGGCCTCGAACGCCAGATCCAGGCAGGGGAAGCGCTTGCGGTCGGGAGCCTCGAAGTGAAGCGCCCCCAGGGCCGAGAGGTCGAGGCGCGGCAGCCCGAGAGGCAGGCGCTCCGGGTAGGAGAGCGCCAGCGCGATGGGGGCACGCATGTCCGGCAGCCCGAGCTGCGCCAGCACCTGTCCATCCACGAACTCCACCAGGGAGTGCACGATGGATTCCGGGTGCACCACCACATCGACCCGCTCGGGGTCGATGTCGAAGAGCCAGCGTGCCTCGATCACCTCGAGGCCCTTGTTCATGAGACTGGCCGAGTCCACGGTGATCTTGGGCCCCATCGCCCAGTTGGGATGCCGCAGGGCCTCCTCGGGTCCCGCCCGCGCGATCCGTTCGGCCGGCCAGGTCCGGAACGGCCCGCCCGAGGCGGTGAGGAGGATGCGCGCGACATCCTCGGGGCGCTGCCCCTGGAGGGCCTGAAAGATGGCGCTGTGCTCGCTGTCCACCGGCAGCAGACGCACCCCGTGGCGGTGGACCTGGCGCAGGACCAGGGCCCCGGCCATCACGAGCACTTCCTTGTTGGCGAGCGCCACGTCGCGCCCCGCCTCGATCGCTGCCAGCGTGGGGGGAAGACCGGCGGCTCCCACCAGACCCGCCACCACCAGGTCCGCGGGGTGCTGCGCCACCGCGAGCAGGCCCTCCTCGCCCCAGCCGATCTCCACCGTCGCCCCCGGGAGGGATTCGCGCAGGGCACGAGCGCCCGCCTCGTCCGCCACCGAGACCCGTTCGGGTCGGAAGCGCTGGACCTGCTCCGCCAGCTTGGCCACCTTGCTTCCGGCGGCGAGGGCCACCACGCGGTAGCGCTCGGGAAACGCCTCTGCGACGGCCAGCGTCTGCTCGCCGATGCTCCCGGTGCTCCCGAGCAACACCAGCCGCTTCACGCGCGCTCCACTGGCTCGGGCTCGAGCTGCGCGCTGGTGCGGCCGAAGCGCCGCTCCCGCGACTGGTAGTCGATCACCGCGTCCACCAGGTGGCTCTTGCGGAAGTCCGGCCACATGAGATCCGTGACGTAGATCTCGGTATAGGCGAGCTGCCAGAGCAGGAAGTTCGAGATCCGCGACTCGGCCCCGGTGGGGATCGGCAGGTTCTTGACGACCGCGCCCGACGCCTGGGGTGAGCTTCTGACGGGCACTGTGCCTGCGGAAGGTATAGACATGGCCGACCCCGAAGTGGTCCCGGACGCTTTGGTTGCCGGCGTCGCCGGCGCCCTGATGGAGACAATCGATCCCGCGAAGGCCATGGTCGTAGTGGAGTTCGACTTGGACGTGCCTGTAGGGGGAGAGGCTGCCGAGCTCGGGGCTAACTACGGCTTTGCGTTCGTGTTCGGTGCCGCTGGCGATCCGGTTCTGGGAAAAGAGCTCATGGCGGGCGGCGACGGTGATC
>JBDLIK010000037.1:0-12713 GCA_039714895.1 Myxococcota bacterium
CTGGGGTTCACCAGGGCGTCCGCGGCCGGAATGTCCAGACGGCCGATGCGCGGCTCTCCGCCGCCGATGGGCACGGTCCCCTCGGGCGGGCTGAAGGCCCCGGGGCCGATGCCGGGCCCGAAGGCGGCACCGTCCAGAGAAGCGACCTCCTCGAAGGATTGGATGGCGATCTGCTTCTTCATGTGCGGGAACCATTCCGCGGAGTTCTGCTCGCAGGCAAGGGTGAGGCTCGCCAGGAGGAGTCCGGCGAGCGCGCCGACGACCTCACGGCTCGACAAGGGTCACCTCCGTGGCGGACCGTGCGCGGAGCAGCACGTCGATCTCCTCGACGTCGCGCTCCTGACAGGCCACCACCAGCCCGAACTCCTCCGCCGAGAAGCGGGGGCTGTAGGTCGCTGGCGAGCGACCGAAGCCACCCCAGGGCAGGCGACCCACGGCCAGCAGTCCCAGCAGGGTGGCCAGACCCCCGAACAGGATGGTGAGCTCGAAGGCGATGATCGTATAGGGCGGGATCGACGCGAAGGGCTTGCCGCCGATCATGATCGGCCAGTCCAGGGACATCCAGATCGTCATCGCGTAGCCGGTGACGACGCCCAGCAGGCCCCCCACCAGCGTGAAGTAGCGCACCGCGCTGGGTCCCGGGTTGATGGCCTCGTCGATCTCCTCGAAGGGCGCGGGCGAGTAGACCTCGAGGTCGTCGAAGCCGCGGCCCTTGAGCCCCCGGATGGCCTCGGCCATCTGGTCCGGCCGCTCGAACACGCCTACCAGGGTCGGCATCAGTGCGCCCCCCCCTTTCCGTGGGCCTTGTCGTGGATGGCCAGCTCCTTCATCTCGGCGATCGCAATCACCGGAAAGAGCTTGAGGAAGATGATGAAGAACATGCCGAACCAGGCGAAGCTCCAGGCCAGGATCGAGAGCTCCACCCAGCTCGGGGTGTAGGTGTTCCAGACCGCGGTGACGTACTCGCGCGACAGCGAGCCCACGATGATGACGTAGCGCTCGAACCACATGCCGATGTTGATCAGGAAGGCCACGATGAAGATCGTGGGCACATGGGTGCGCGCCCGTTTGAACCAGAAGATCTGGGGCACGATGGCGTTGCAGCTGATCATGATCCAGGTGGAAATCACGTAGGGCCCGAAGGCGCGCAGCCAGAAGGCGGTCTGCTCTGGCTCCACCATGCTGTACCAGGCGACGAAGTACTCGATGCAGTAGGCGTAGCCCACGATGAGCGAGGTCAGCAGGATGAACTTCGCCATGTTGTCGAAGTGGTAGTCGGTGATGTACTTCTCGAGCCCATAGATGCGCCGGACCGGGATCATGATCGTGAGCACCATGGCGAAGCCCGAGAAGATGGCCCCCGCCACGAAGTAGGGCGCGAAGATCGTGGCGTGCCAGCCCGGAACGATGGACATGGCGAAGTCCCAGGACACCACGCTGTGGACCGAGAGCACCAGCGGCGTGGCGAGCCCCGAGAGATGGAGCACCGTACGGTTGTGCGACTTCCACTGGCGCGAAGTGCCGTGCCAGCCCAGCGCCAGAGCCGAATAGAGGATCTTGCGCCAGCCCTTGGCGCGGTCTCGCGCGATGGCGATGTCGGGAACCAATCCCACGTAGAAGAAGACGATGGAAATCGTCGCGTAGGTGGAGATCGCGAAGACGTCCCACAGCAGCGGGCTCTTGAAGTTCGGCCAGAGGCCGCGCTGGTTCGGGTAGGGGAGCAGCCAGTAGGCGCGCCAGATGCGGCCCAGGTGGATCAGCGGGAACAGCCCCGCGGTGGCCACCGCGAAAACGGTCATGGCCTCGGCGCTGCGGTTGATGGCGTTGCGCCACTTGGATCGGAACAGATACAGAATCGCCGAGATCAGCGTGCCGGCGTGCGCGATGCCCACCCAGAACACGAAGGTGACGATGTACACGCCCCAGAAGATCGGGTGCGTGTAGCCCGCCACGCCCATGCCCACGTAGGTCTGGTAGAGAAAGACCGAGATCCCGTAGACCACCGTGAGGACGGCGAGACCCAGCAGCGCCCAATAGCGCAGGGTCGGGCGCTCCATCACCCGCAGCAGATCGCGGTTGATCGTCGAGTCCGGGGTCTCGCTTCCGGGGCGCATCAGGGCGGCGGCGGAGGTGACGGGCGGCGGGTTCATCGTCTAGCCCTCCACCGGTCCGCGCTTCAGCTTCGAGAGATAGGTGATCGCAGGTCGGGTGTTGAGATCCCATAGGGCCGCGTAGCCCCGAGCAGGATCCTTGGAGCGGCCGGCCACCCGACTTCCCTCGTCCCGCATGTTTCCGAAGGTGATCGCCTGGGTGGGGCAGGTCTGGGCGCAGGCCGGCGTGACCTCGCCATCCCGGATGTTCCGCCCCTCGTCCTTGGCGTCCTGTCGGGCGGCCTGAATGCGCTGCACGCAGAAGCTGCACTTCTCCATGACCCCCTGGCCACGCACGGTGACGTCGGGGTTGAGCATCAGGGGCATGGGCTCGGGCCAGTAGCGGAGCTTGCCGTCCTGGGCGACTTCGCGGGTGTAGTCCCAGTAGTTGAAGCGCCGCACCTTGTAGGGGCAGTTGTTGGAGCAATAGCGGGTGCCGACGCAGCGGTTGTACACCATCCCGTTCAGGCCTTCCTCGTTGTGGAAGGTGGCGATCACGGGACAGACCGGCTCGCAGGGCGCCGCTCCGCACTGCTGACAGAGCATCGGTGAGTTGCGCACGTCGCAGTCGCCAAGCTTCTCGTTGTTGCGCGGAAGGGGCCGTCCCGGAATGAGTGTGGGTTCCCCCTCGCCGACGTAGCGCTCGATGCGGATCCAGGACATCTGCCGCGCATGCAGGGTCGAGGCCTCGCCCACCACCGGGATGTTGTTCTCGACGTAGCAGGCAACCACGCACGCGCTGCATCCGGTGCAGCGGTCGAGATCGATGCTCATGCCCCAGCGGTAGGGGCTGTCCGGCGCGGCGTCCTTCGCGGGCTCGTAGGGGACGAGGAGCTCCTCGTGTCCCGCGCCGTGCTCGCCCTCGCCGCCCGCGCTCGCCGACGCCTCGGCCGCGTGGGCCTCCCCGCCCTTGGCGAGGGCCAGCAGGCTGATGGATTCACCCAGCAGACGGCCCCGCTTGTTGTCCCGGGTCTGGACCAGGGGCAGACGCTCCGAGCGGCCCGTCGGGATCACACTGGCGCGGGTCACGAACAGCGCCAATCCCCCGGTCTCGTCGGCGGCCACGGGCAGCAGATCCAGCACGCTCACGCCCCGGGGCTCTCCCGGCTGGCCCTCGTTGAAGCGCGTGGCGAAGCGCCCGACCCGATGTCCCTGGCCCATGGGAATCGCGAGCACATCGTCCCGGATGCCACCCCGGGGATAGGCGGGCACCTCGATGCGGCCCGTCGGTGTCTCCACCGCGATCACGTCACCGAGAACCACTCCGAGCTTCTCGGCGCGCGCGGTGGAGATCTCGGCCCAGCTCTGCCAGGCCACCTTGGAGACCGGATCCGGGACCTCCTGCATCCAGGGCAGATTGGCTCCACTCCCGTCCCCGAGCATTCCCGTGGGAACCGCCAACAGGGCGAAGCCCCCTTCGCCGTCGAGGAGCGGCTCGGTCACCTCGATGCGGGCGGCCGCGGGCACCAGGGAGACCCCGACGGGCGAGACCGGACGGAAGCGCCCGCCGCGTGCCAGGGCGCTCCGGAATCCTGCGCCCCACGCTTCCTGGAGGAGCCCCCGAAAGCTTCCGGCCGGGAGGCCCGCCGCGGCCTCCGGACCCAGGGCGCGACCCGTGTCGAGGAGGGTGTCCACCAACGCGCGGGTGTCGAAGAGCGGCCGGAGCGTGGGCTGCACCAGGGAACGCACGCCCGGTCGCGGCTCTGCGTCCCCCCACGACTCGAGCCGGGTGTGGTCGGGAACCACGAGGTCTGCGAGCTCCGAGGTCTCGTCGGCGATCGAAGCGAAGGAGGCCACGAAGGGCACACCCTCCAGGGCCTCGCGGAAGCCGGAGGCCGCCGGCAGGCTGTAGACCGGGTTCACGTCGTGAATCAGGAGCACGCCGACGCGGCCCGACCTCATGGCGTCCACCAGGGCGAGCAGGTCGCGCTGCCTCCCGTGCCGAGGACCGCCCGAGTCCTCCGGATAGATCTTCACCCGCGTGCCGGTGGCGCCCAGCACGTGATCGAGGATCAGCACCGCAGCGCTGTGGGCCACCGCCCTCCGGCTCGTCACGGCCGCGCCGGGCGACACCGCGACGGGCGCGCGCGCCTCCGCCAGCGCCCGACCGATCCGCTGGATGGCCTCGGCGTCCACGCCCGTCCGCTCCGCCGCGCTCGCCGCGTCGAAGGAGCGCAGGAGTCCCGCGAGTTGACCGCGAATGCCATCGTCGCCGGCGCCGTTCTCGAGCGCCACGCGCGCCAGGGCCAGAGCCAGGATGCCCTCGGTCCCGGGGCGGGCGGGCAGCCACTCGTCGGCCGTCGAGGCCGTCATGCTGAGCCTCGGTCCGACGTAGACGAGGCGGGCCTTGCGCCCGGATTCCTCCCCGGCCCGACGGGCTTCGGCCCACTGGCGGGCGTTCTCCGTCGGGGAAGGCCCGGTCTCGAGGAGCTCACCCCCGAAGTCGATCACGAGATCGCTACCGCTGAGGTCGAAGGCGGGCTCGCTGGCGACCCCAAAGGCGACCCGCGAAGCCTCCCGAAGGGCCTCCCGGCCCAGGGGCTCGTAGATCACGCGCTGGGCCCCCGCCGTCCGGGAGAACGCGTCGATCCAGCGGTTGGCGGTGGGACCGCGGTCGGATCCCAGCACGACGACCTGCCTCCCCGCTGCACGCGCCTCGGAGATCTTCCCCGCCAGCAGCGCGATCGCCCCGCCGGCACCGTCCCATTCGAGCGGTGCCGAAACGCCGCCATCGCGCCGCTGCGGGCCGGAGTAGCGATCCGGGTGATAGGTGCGGCCGATGCCCGCCTGGCCGCGCGCACACAACGTGCCGCGGTTGATGGGATGGCTGGGATTGCCCTCGAGCTTGATGGGCCGGGCTTCGCGGGTCTTCACGTGCAGCCCGCAGCCCGCAGGGCACTCCCCGCAGGTGGACGCATAGACGACGGGGATGCCCGGCGTGATCTCCTCGGGCTGGACCAGGTAGGGGATCAGCTTCTCGACGGGCTCCGAGCAGCCCGAAGCCGCGGCGGCTCCCGCCCCCGCACCCACGAGCTTCAGGAAATCTCGACGATCGAGCTCGGACATTCCGCTCCCCGCGACCCGGCTGCCTCGATCAGTAGTGGCAGGTGAGGCAGTCGGTGGACGCCTCGAGTTTGTTGTGGCACTGGACGCACCAGCCCATCTCGAGCTTCTGGGCGGGCATCCCGAAGTGCCAGAAGTTCGTGTCCGGCACCAGGTAGACCTTCTCCATCGACTCCACCGGACCGTGGCAGTCCTGGCAATCAACACCGGCGGCGATGTGGCGGTTGTGGCGGAACTTCACGTGCTCCGGCAGCCGATGCACCTGCAGCCACTCGATGGTGCGCTCCTCGTTCCAATGCTCCTTCAGGATGCGAATCCCTTCGAGCTGGTCGTACTCCGGAGCGAAGTTCGCGTGGCAACCCATGCACACCTCGACCGACGGCATCCCTGCCATCCGCGAGCGGCCGGTCCCGCTGTGGCAGTAGAGGCAGTCGATCTCGAAGGTTCCCGCGTGGTGGGCGTGACTGAAGGGGATCGGCTGGTTCGGACCCGGCGCCAATTCGTCCCAGGCGGCGTCGTGGGAACGGCAGGCCTCGAGGGAGGGCAGCGGTCGGTCGAACTCCGGAGGAATCTCGATCCGGAGATGAGGATCTTCCGCCTGTCGGGCCTTGAGCTCCTGAGCTTCGCAAACACTGTTTGCCCGAAGCGTCTCCACTGCGGAGGCCGTGCGTTCGAGCCCCAGGAACGCCGATCCCGCCGCAAGGGCGAGTCCAAGACCGAGGAGTGAGAGGCGCGAGAAGAGGGTGCGCTGTGCGGGGCGAGGAGAGCTCATGAGCGGAACGGCTAGGCCTCTCCTCGTCCCCATCCAATGGGGTCTCGTTCCCGTTATAGGGGGATCTCTTCTCAACAGGGGCGCGCAGCTCCCCTCCGGAGCGCTGGCGCTCGTTCATTAGAACGTCAGCCACGCCGCGTCAAGCCTGCATGGAGGCTCTCGATCCCCTAGGATCGTGGGGATCTACCGGGCGCGCGACCGCCGGCCGGGGACATGGCGGGCGGATTTCCCTTCGCATTGGGAGCCGGCCCGATGGGCGGGTTTCGACCCTCTCCGCCCTTGGCCCGCAGGAGCTGGAGCCCGCATGATCGGCTTCGACCCCACCGAAGAGCAGACGCTGATCGTCGAAACGGTGCGGCAGTTCGCCGAGAAGGAGGTCCGGCCGCTGGCGCGGGAGTGCGACGAGTCGGGGAAGATCCCGGAAGGCGTGCTCTCCGAGGCCCATGAGCTGGGGCTCGTGGCGAATTCGCTGCCCGAAGACGTGGGGGGGGGCGGCGAGCGCAACGCCGTCACCAGCGCCCTGGTCGCGGAAGAGTTGGCGGCGGGCGACCTCGCCCTCGCTCTGGCGATCCTCTCTCCCGGACTGGTGGCACTGCCGGTGGCGGAGTTCGGAACCGGGGAGCAGAAGGAACGCTGGCTGCCCCGATACCTGGGCGACCACTTCGTGCCCGGATCGCTCGCCCTGGTGGAGCCACACTTCGGCGCCGATCCCTTCCGCCCCCGCACCCGAGCGCGTCGTCTGACCGACGGCTTCGTGCTCGATGGCGAAAAATGCCAGGTCCCCTGGATCCCCGGTGACGACACCGTCCTGGTGGTGGCTGAAGACGACGGCGTGGCTCAGGCCTTCCTGGTCCCCCGCGAGAGCTCCGGGTTGCGCGCCACCCCCGAGCGCAACCTGGGCATTCAGGCGCTGCCCACCGTCGAGCTCAGCCTCGAAGGCGTCCGCGTGCCGCGGAGCGCGCGGCTCGGGGATGAAGCGGGGTGCGACGTGGCGCGCATCATCGCCCAGGGGCGGGTGGCCCTCTCGGCAACGGGCGTCGGCGTTGCCCGCGCGGCCTTCGAGCTCTCCCGCGACTACGCCAGGGAGCGCCATGCCTTCGGCGCTCCCATCGCCACCAAGCAGGCGATCGCCTTCAAGCTCGCGGACATGGCCATCGAGACCGACGCCGCCCGCCTCCTGGCCTGGGAGGCCGCCTGGAGGCTCGACCAGGGCGAGGGCGCGCTGCGCGAGGCCACCCTGGCCTACCAGCAGATACGACGGGTGTCGCTGGAGGTCTGTGATGGTGCCGTGCAGGTCTTCGGGGGCCATGGCTATACCCGGGAGTACCTGCCCGAGATGCAGCTGCGAAACACAAGGGGCTTTGCATCCTTCGAAGCCCTGGCCCTGGTCTAGGAGGCCGACCCGAGATGCCGATCTCCTTCGAACCCACCGAGAACTCGAAGTCCACGGTCGCCCACTACCACGGCATGGCGGTGGAGCAGATGCGTCCCATCTCGCGCAAGTACGACGACCTCGAGCACGATCCTCCCCGGGAGTGGATCGACTACTTCTGGAAGCACGGACGGGCTGCCCGACGTCTGGAAGGGCCTGGGGACGGCTTCGTACAGGTGTGCATGCAGGCCGAGGAGCTCTGTTGGGGAGATGCGGCGCTCTATCTGCGCATGCCCACCCCTGCCCTGGGAGGCTCGGCGGTGGCGGCGGCGGGAACTCCCGAGCAGCGCGAGCAGTTCCTCTCCCGCTTCCGCGCGGAAGGCGATCCGTGCTGGGGCGCCATGGCCATCACCGAGCCGGGTGCCGGCTCGGACGCGGCCGCCATCGAGACCACCGCCGAGCTCGATGAGGACGAGTGGGTGCTCGACGGAACCAAGATCTTCTGCACGGCCGGCGAGGGAGCGTCGCAGCACGAGGGCGGCTTCGTGGTGGTGTGGGCGACGGTGGACCGCAGCGCAGGTCGTGCCGGCATCAAGTCCTTCGTGGTTCCGGCGGGCACCCCCGGCATGACCCTGGTGGGGCTCGAGAAGAAGCTCGGCATTCGCGCCTCGGATACGGCCACCCTGCGCTTCGAGAACTGCCGCATCCCCCAGGCGAACCTGCTGGGCAGCGCGGAGGTCAAGAAGCGAGACGCAAGAAAGACGGGGGACAAGGGCTTCAAGGGGGCGATGGCCACCTTCGACGCCAGCCGGCCCATCGTGGCGGCCATGGCCGTGGGGGTGGGCCGGGCGGCCCTGGACACCGTCCAGGAGGAGCTCGAGCGCCAGGGCGTGCAGATCCGTTACGACGCGCCTCCGGCGGAGCTGACGGCGCTCGAGCGCGACGTGATGGAGATGGAGGCCGAGCTGCAGGCAGCACGCCTGCTCACGTGGCGAGCGGCCCACATGATGAGCTCGGGAAAGCCCAACAGCCTGGAGGCCTCCATGGCCAAGGCCAAAGCGGGCCTGGCGGTCACCGGCATCACCCAGAAGGCCGTCGGGATCCTCGGCCCGGTCGGCTACTCGAAGAAGCTGCTGGTCGAGAAGTGGATGCGCGACGCAAAGATCAACGACATCTACGAGGGTACCCAGCAGATCAACCAGCTGATCGTGGCCCGCCGGATCCTGGACTATCCTTCGAGCCTGCTGCGTTAGGAGGCTGACAATGCCCGTGAGCGAAGAACTCCTCGAGATCCTCGTCTGCCCGGAAACGAAGCAGCCGGTCAAGCCAGCGGGCGCAGAGATCCTCGAGCAGGTGAACCAGAAGGTGCGCGACAAGACCCTCCGCAACCGCGGGGGCGACCCGGTCGACAAGGAGATCGACGAAGGGCTGGTGCGGGAGGACGGCCGCATCCTCTATCCGGTGGAAGACGGGATCCCCGTGATGCTCGTCGACGAGTCGATCGAGCTCTAGGAGCCTGACCCAAGACTGCCTCGCCCCTACTGGGCGAACTCGCGGCGCTTGAGCTGGCGCACGTACTCTTTGAGCTCGGGGTCGGAGGCAACCAACGCCGACACGCGCTCTTCGAACTCCGCCGCGGAGCGGCGCAGGGGCTCCTCGTCCAGGCGCACCGGCAGGCAGTCGACGAGCTTCTGCAGCAGGGCCAAGGCGCCGCGCGGATTCGGGGAGAGGTTCACGTAGTGCGGAAGCCCCGCCCATAGACTCACCACCTCGATGCCGTCGCTGCGGAAGCGATCGGCGAGCACGCCCACGATCCCCGTCGGTCCCTCGTAGCGCGTGGGGCTCACCTGAAGGCTCTCGAGCGCCTCCGGCCTGCTGGCAAAGCCGGTCACCGCGACGGGCCTCGAGTAGAGGACGTCCGCCAGGAAGGCGCCCAGGAGCACCACCCGACGGATGTGCAGCCGCGCGGCCAGATCGGACAGCAGGTCCGTGTAGGCCTGCCAGCGCAGATGGGGCTCGACCCCGGTGCCGATCACCAGGCCGCGTTCGTCCGGGAGCGCGCCGAAGGTGAAGCGATGACAAGGCCAATCGACCTCCCGCGCGCCCTCGCGGTTGATACGCACGCTGGGGCGAGAGACCGTGAAGTCGAGGAAGTCCTCGCAGTCGATCTCGGCGAGGGGCACCGCTTGCAGTGCAGCGGACACGTATCGCGCCGCCGAAGTGGCGGCCTCGCCGGCGTCGTTCCAGCCCTCGAAGGCCAGCAGGAGAGTGGGCTCCTGGAGCGTCGGCAGCACGCGCATGCGCAGCGCTTCGGTCACTGGGGAAGGCTCGCACGCCGCAGACAATCCGCAAGGGGGCTGCGGGCGTAGCCCGCAGCCCCCTCAGCGAACGAAGCGGTAGCCGTGTCCTCGCACCGAGACGATGTGTCGGGGCCGGGACGGGTCCGGCTCGATGTAGCGTCGCAGGCGGACGATGAAGCTATCCACCACGCGGGTCCGCGTATCCGGATGCAGTCCCCAGACACCCTCCAACAGCTCGCTGCGGGGCACCGCCTCACCCTCCCGCTCCACCAGCGCGCGGAGCAGCGCCATCTCCCGCGTGGTCAGACGCACCACGCCGTCGGGCGTTTCGAGCTCGAAGCGATCGAAGTGCAGGGTGACCTCGCCGATGCGAACCGGCTCCGGCGCCCGACCCTCTGCGCCTCCATCCCAGCGTCGGCGACGCAGGAGGCCTCGAACGCGCACCAATAGCTCCTCCAGACGAAACGGCTTGGTGAGGTAGTCGTCCGCCCCCTCCTCGATGCCCTGCACCATGTCCTCGGGATCATCCTTCGCGGTGAGGATCAGGATGGGCACGTAGTTGCCCCCGGCGCGCACGCGACGGGCCACCTCGAGCCCCGAGAGCTCGGGCAGCATGAGATCGAGGATCACCAGATCGACCGTCGGCTCGCCCCGGGCCAGACGATCCACGGCGAGGCGGCCGTCCCCGGCGATCTCGACCTCGTGTCCCTCCTGCTCGAGGTTGAAGGCGAGCCCCTCCGCCAGGTGGGCTTCGTCCTCGACGATCAGGATGCGAGACACATGCGCCCTAGGCGTCGGCGGGCAACGCGGAAGCCGGGCGTTCCGCGTGTCGCGCGACCTCGGGGGCCCGGAGCGTCACAACGAAGCGGCTGCCGCGGCCCTGGCCCTCGCTGCGCGCCACCACGCTGCCCCCCTGACGACGCACCAGCTGACGCACGATGAACAGCCCGAGGCCGAGCCCGGCCACCTGCCGCTGGACGTCGCGACCCGCACGGTAGAAGCGCAGAAAGATCTTGCGGAGCTCCCGCGGCGGAATCCCGATTCCGCGGTCCGAGATCTCCACCCGCGCCCGACGTTCTTGGGTCGCGGTGGCCACCACCGTGACCTCCACCGGCACCGGCGAGTACTTCACGGCATTCTCCAGGAGGTTCCGGAACACCAGCCCGAGCTCCTCTGCGTCGCCCCGGGCGGCAAGCCGCGCGGGAGCCTCCAGGCGGATTGCGGAAGCGGCAAGACGATGCCGGGCTCGGACTTCCTCCACGCAGGCTTCCAGGAGCTCCGTGAGCTCCACCCGCTCGAGGCGCGGCGAGCGCGTCCTCGCCTCGGCCCGGGCGGCGGCGAGCACCTGGTCCACGGTGCGCTCCAGGCGGGAGAGATCCTCACCCATCTTCTCCAGAAAGGCCTGGCGACGCTCCTCGGGAAGCTGGTGGCGTCCCAGGGTGTCGACGAAGAGCCGCAGAGCGGCCAGCGGAGTCTTCATTTCGTGGGTGACCGTGTCCAGAAAGTCCTGCTGCCGCTGGTTGTGGCGCATCTCACGCACCAGCCAGATGCAGAAGAGCAAGAGACCCACGATGAGGAGCGTGAAGAAGAGCCAGCCCAGGATGAGGAGCAGCCAATGCATCCCGGTGAGACCGGCTGCCACGGGCCGCAGGTCCGCCACCACCACCAGCTGCCAGCCCACCGCCAGCGCGACCGCCACGACCACGAGAACGATGCCGATGCTGAGGCGCAGACCGATGGAACGCCGCTTCACGAAGCCTCCCGGTGTCCCTATTCTAGGCGCCTCCCCGGTGGTGGGCCCATCGGGGTCGGAGACCCCCGATCCTCGAACCGCGAGTCTGGCGAGCCCCCATGCGCATGCGACGATCCGGCTGGCTGATGCTCCTCGTCCTCCTGGCGAGCCGCGCAGTCGCCGCGCCGCCGCCCGAGGAAACCTGTCCCACCCTGGGAGGCCCCATCCCGGGGGGGCAGATCCGCGAGGACGCCCTCGCCGTCACCCTCCAGGAGGGGATGCGGCTCGGCATCGAGCAGCTCTCCCTGCTCCGTGACCTGCTCCCCGAGGAGATCTGGCGCTTCCGGCAGGTGTTCTTCTACGAGGGCATGCAGATGGAGCTCGGGCCCTGCCATCGCCACTACCCGGCCCCCGACTTCTACGAGGAGGCGACCGGGCGCTACGCCGGGAAGGCGAAGCTGGACGACGAGGGAAACCTGCGCGGCTACGTGGCCGGCCTCCCCTTCCCGCCCGCGCAGATCGACCCCGAGGCCGCGGACGCCGGTGCGCGCTGGGCCTGGAACTTCCAGCAGCGCTACCGAGGCTTCGGCCCCGTCGGAAGCTTCCGGCTGGTGGACATGCCGAGCCGGCTCGGTTCGGTGGAGACGTACCGCGGGACCTTCTTCTACGCGCAGACTGCCCACCGGGCCGACCTGCCCGAGAGCGAGTACCGGGTCCCCGAGCGCAGGAACGCGGTCTTCATGGCCGGCGGCCGCTTCAGCGAGCCCTTCAACGCCCGTCACCTCGCCTGGCGCCAGCTGCGCCCGAACGACAGCGAGGAGGAGTGGGAGGAGCCCGACGACACCTTCGTCTACGTCCCCACCATGCGGAAGATGCGACGCTCGAGCACCGCCTGGATCGATGGCATCTTCACGCCCCGCTACACGGTGGGCTCCGAGGCCGGCGGCGGCCCCGTCCCCTTCGGCAGCGGGGACGCCCTCGGCGGGGTCGAGGCCATCAACCCGACCGCCGGACTCAACATCGCCTCGTCGGAGAACATCGGACGTGGGTTCACGGGGCTGGTGGTGCGTCCCAACGCCTACCGCTGGCGCCTCCGCGGCGAGCGGGAGGTCCTCGCTCCGCTCAACGGCATCGCGCGGGGCTATCCGGAGAGCTGGGACCGGAACTTCGGACCGAGCGGCCTCTCGGTGGCCAGCGACCGCTGGGAAGTCCGCCAGGCGGTGGTGCTCGAGGGGGCGGCGCGCCGCACGGTGGACGGCGCCGCGCGCATCACGCTCTGGGTCGACTACCAGACCCTCCAGCCTCTCTACTACATCAGCCGGCG